>CAYLVN010000356.1:0-3948 GCA_964387115.1 uncultured Fibrobacter sp. | reverse complement strand
GAAACAACTCCTCTGACCGCCTCGATTTCCGCTTTGCTGATAGGCTGCTTGTAAGCGATTATTGCCAGACATTCCAGAGCCTGGATAGAGAGCTTTTTAGCTGCCTTCTCTTTGAAAATTTGACGTACCCAGGGGTGATAATAAGCAACAGTTCGGAACTGATACCCTCCGCCGATCTCGACTACTTCAAAAGGATGTCGTTCTTCCTTTAATTCTACCTCTTCGTCATGTTCCTTTTTACTCATGAGACCCTCCGGAAAGACAAACAATCTATGAATCGACCTGCTGAGAGTCGGTTTTTTCGCTGTTCTGCTTTTTGCGGGAGACAAAGATGCTCCCGAAGTTCTGTTCCTGCCTGAATGCGATTTCCTGCATCTTTACAAGTTCCAGGATAGCCATAAAAGTGACAACCAGAACAATTTTCCTGCTGTCACCCTTGAAAAGATCCTCGAAGCGCACTTCTTCATTATCGGTAAGCATCATCAGCACATGCTCGATCCGATCATCTATTCTGCAATTATCTACTTCTACCAGGTGCCTGGGTTCCTCGCCGCTATCAACCCGCTCAAGTACCTTTTTAAATGCACTCAGCAGATCAAAGATACTGATATTTCCAAGATCCACTTCCTGCTCTTCATTTGTAGTTTCAATCACTTCAGGGCGCCCGCGACCGTATGCGCCAAAATGCTCAGATTCAAACACCTTGAGGGATTCAGCAGCCTCTTTAAATTTTTTGTATTCCAGGAGCTGCTCAATGAGCTGTTCCCTGTTATAGATTCCTTCTTCCTGATCCACAACTTCGCCTTCCTGCAGTGGAAGAAGTTCCCTGGCCTTCAGTCTTATCAGTGTAGCTGCCATCTGCAGATATTCAGACGCCACATCGATGTTAAGATTCCGCATCAGGTCAAGGTACTCCAGGTACTGTGATGCGACCAGAGAGACAGAGATATCAACTATGCTTACTTCAGATTTGTTAACTAAATAGAGAAGCAGATCCAGGGGACCTTCGAAAAGTTCGAGCTTTACCTCGTACTCCTGTTTCTTTACCGACACGCTACAGCCTCGATTTCAACCAGGACATTTTTAGGTAATCCGGACACTTCCACCACACTTCTTGCAGGACGGGCATCTCCCAGTTCTTCCTGATAGATCTGGTTGAAATCTCCGAAAGCACCTATATCCCGAAGAAAAACGGTTGTCTTTACAAGCGATCCTGTAGTCAGACCCTGTGAGGTCAGAATCGCTTTCAGGTTTTTCAATGCCGCACGGGTTTGCTCCTTTAAAGTGGAGCCGATAACCTGAGAGGTGTCTTTATCAAGGGCAATCTGTCCGGAAATGAAAATAAGATTTCCGCACTCCACCGCCTGACTGTAAGGCCCCACAGGCGCAGGTGCTTCAGAAGAAAAAATAAGATGTGGGATCATAGGAGACACGCTTTTTCGGGAACCCTACTCCACAGTCACGCTTTTTGCCAGATTCCTGGGCTGATCAATCTCACACCCTCTGATAGCGGCTATATGGTAAGCCAGAAGCTGCAGAGGGATAACCGATAAAAGCGGGCTGAGCATAGGTATAGTTTTAGGGATATAAATTACATGTTTGACATACTTTTCAATTTCCTTATCACCCTCGTTTGCGATAGCTATTACACTGCCGCCTCTGGCATTTACCTCCTGAATATTTGAGATTACCTTTCCGTAGATACTGTCTTTGATGGCCAGTACAACAGAGGGCATATCTTTATCAATAAGAGCTATGGGCCCGTGCTTCATCTCTGCCGCAGGATACCCCTCAGCATGCACATAGGAGATCTCTTTGAGCTTTAAAGCCCCCTCAAGGGCAACCGGAAAGTTATACGATCTTCCAAGATAAATGAAATTATTATGCTTTGCGTAAATTTTGGCAATCTCTTCGATATGGCTATTCTGCTTGAGAATTTTCTGGACCTGCTTTGGAATAGCCTCCAGTGCCCGGGCTACTGTTACCCCGTCGCTATGAGATATACGGCGCATTCTGCCTAAAAGCAGCGTAAGAAGAGAGAGTACGGTGAGTTGTGATGTAAATGCTTTAGTGGAGGCAACCCCGATTTCCGGACCGGCATGAAGGTAGACACCGCCATGGGTCTCACGGGCAATCGATGATCCTACAACATTGCAGATACCAAGCACCGTGGCCCCTTTATGGGCCGCCTCCCTGAGAGCTGCCAGTGTATCAGCGGTTTCCCCTGACTGACTTATCACAAATACCAGAGTGTTAGGGCCAATAATCGGGTTGCGATAACGGAACTCCGATGCGTATTCAACCTCCACAGGGATTCCGGCCATGTCCTCGATCATATATTTACCGACAAGTGCAGCATGCCAGCTTGTACCGCAAGCTACAAAAACAAGTCTCTGAATACTGCGGAGCTCCTGAAGCACCAGATTGAGCCCGTCAAGTCTGGCTGCACCCTCATCAACCAGAAGCCGTCCTCGCATGGCATTCTGAATCGTCTCGGGCTGCTCGAAAATCTCCTTGAGCATGAAATGCTTAAAGCCGCCTTTAGCCAGAGAGTCAGCATCCCAGTCGATATTCTGTATCTCAGGATTGACCTTTTTATTATCGATTGTAGTGGTGTTGAATGTACCCTGCATCAGCTCTATCATGTTGTTGTCTTTAAGATAAATCACCTTTTTTGTGTGTCGAACTATCGCCGATGCATCGGAGGCCAGAAAAAGCTCATCCTCCCCCACTCCCACAACCAGGGGCGACCCTCTCCTTGCGCCGATTAGAACACCCGGATTATCGGCAGCTACAACCGCTATTCCGAAGGTCCCCTCTATGTCCAGAAGCGCCCTGCGGACAGCAGAGGCCAGATCCCCTTCATAATATTTCCCAATCAACTGCGCCAGAACCTCTGAATCGGTTTCCGAGCAGAATTTCACTCCATCCTTGGTCATCTTCTGCTTGAGAAGCGAAAAGTTCTCTATAATACCGTTATGAACAACTGCGATTTTTGAGGATTGATCCATGTGGGGATGGGCATTTATCTGGGATGGGGCACCGTGTGTAGCCCACCTGGTGTGAGCGATACCTGTTCCACATCCTCCCAGAGAAATCTTCTTTGTGATCTCCTTGAGGTGATCCACCTTACCCTTGTCTTTGAATATGGAAAAACCTTTGCCGTGAACAAGTGCAATCCCTGCACTGTCATAACCCCTGTATTCAAGGGCACTAAGTCCCTCAATCAGAATGGGATAAGCATCTCTTTTTCCAATATATCCAACTATTCCACACATATAATTTTCTCCCTGCAAAGCAGATCGATCTCTTGCCGGCTTACGACAGCAGTTAATATATAATGATACTGAACTGATTTCAAAGCATTCAACAGCCTCTGAAAATTTACCTGCAGAGCTCTAAAAGGATATTTAATTTGAGAAGAACAGCTTGTAATCTACTGGCCAGTGGTGATCAGCTAAAGATCCTGCAAACTACATTCCTGTCAGCAAAAGCTTACCTTGAAGAAGCCTTTTTTCTGGACAGACTTAATAAGAAGACTCCTGCGACAAAAACCAGAAACAAAGAGATCATACCCCTGAATTTTGAGCTCTGAGTAGATTCGGCAGCCGAAATCTCCGACGGTATTTCAGGTTTAATCTCCTTTGCCACAACTTTCTCTACAGCCGGCGCCTGACTAACATGTAGATGACAATAACCATCCTTGAGATTTCCGCTGATTTTGCATCGCTCACCACTGCGGGTTATGCCTCTACATTGTTCCTGCATCTGATCCTCCTGAAATTAAGCGGTAAAACCGGAAATTGGCCACTGTGATTAAACCTAAAAGTCGCAGTTGTCGAGAACAAAAAACTGTAAGATGTTGAGATGATAAGGCTTGAAGGCATTGCAGATCTTATCGACAAGGTGATAAGATCAAGATGCCTGAAAGCCTTAGCGCTCAACAGA
>CAYLVN010000355.1:0-3958 GCA_964387115.1 uncultured Fibrobacter sp. | reverse complement strand
CTGCCGCCGCGGCAGACACGGCAAGGATCAGCTCTAGCCAGCTGGAAGTGTACATGCAGAGAAATTTCAATAGCGCGTTTACCGCGGAAGATATGGCACAGTATTTTCATATCTCCTCCAGATAAATTTCACTGAAGTAAAGTTTTAAAAATGATTTTCAAAATAATTATTGCTGTTCAAAAGTAAAACTAGTTCGTAGAACCCTGTTAGAGCTTTTCTGTTGGTATTGTACTGCAGCAGTACTCGATTTTATAACTACCTGAAATTTTGATTCTGCCGCTGATATATTTTCAACCTGAAAGCCTTAGCGCTCAACAGATTACGATTTTTTGCCTTATCCAACTGCGATTTTTCTGGTTTAGTGAAGACCTGCAGTGTGGATAATAAATTCAAAGGAGAATCGATGTTAACTGAATATGATAAATTTGAAAGGTTATGCCCGATGCTGGGACATATGATTTCTTTCTCTTACTGCCGCCAGCCAGCTCAGCAGATACCTTGCCGGAGAGTATTTGACTGCTGGTGGGAGAGGTTTGACATTCAAGCATTCATTTCAGAAAACTTCAGTACAGAAATCCAGAAGACTCTGCGCGAGCCACCTGAACAGAAACTCAATTCACTTCTTGAGATCATCGAGCAGGCACGCCGGAATACATCTGAAAAGCAGAACCCTTTTTGATACAGGATCTGATTGCTGTAATGTTACCTGACATCATTCAGTAAACAGGTTACTTTCCGATCTGCCTTTACTGACTTCTTCTGTGACATCGATGAACCTGTAAGGTGTGGACCATTTGGAAAAGTAACTTTTGTGTTCAAGAAGTTCCAGGTCAGTATGAAAAAGGCTGTTCAGAATGACTCTGAAGGTATTTACCGGGCTCATCTCTGCCCAGGTGGTGCACTGCTCTGGTATATAGATAGCGTTAAGTATACTCATTCTCTCCGGTACATCTGTTTTCTCGATTTTTTCGTGATTCAATACCGAGCCGGGGCCATGATCTGACTGAATTATTATTACGGGCGGTTCCGGCGATTGTTCCAGTATAGACTTCACCATGTCCCTGGTTCTGCTGGAAATAAAATCGTACTGTTTCTTGTAATGTGTCCGGTATTCATCTACTGTATAACCTGCATCCAGAAAAGAAAACGGGCTATTCAAGACTGGTTTGCTTCCGTCACTGTTGAATACAAATGGCGGATGAGGAGCCAGGATATGTGCAAAAACAAAGAATGGGTGACCAGAGTGGCTTGACAGCCGGCTTAACTGATCGAAGGTGTACAAGATCCTCTTTCTCTGCATATCGTACTGGTCAAACTGGATTTTTTGCAGGAAAGCAGGAATCGGAGTAAGTGAGAGAACACCGTTGCTGAAATCATCCATGGACCATCTTGAAGAGAGCCAGAGATCGGAACTTTTGACATTTGTAGGCCAGTATCCGGTAGCGAAAGATACTGTTGTGTATCCCAGTTTGTCCATAAAAGAGAAAAGCCGGTTATTCCATATCAGGTTTTTAAGTGGCCGGATATCATTGCTGTGGGTACCTGTAATCTTTGTCAGTTTGTCCAGATAATCATAATTCAATGAGGAGGCAAGTGAAAGGACTGTACGGCAGTAATTGGATGTAGCCCGTTCTGCGATGAAAAAGCCATTCTCTTTTAAAAACGGAATCAGAACAGTATCAGTGCTGCCGTAGTGATCCTGGAAGATGTCTTTACGTGCGAAACTATCAAGGATTATATAGTAAATATCAGGTTTTTTGCCATTAACAGATTTTTGACTCATTTTCCCCGGAATGTTACCCTTATCCCGGTTTTGCTCCAATTGCTGAACTGCTACAGGATACAATGGAAGCAGAACGGAAACTGTTGAACTGACCAGAAGAAAAGCCGTCAATTTTTGAAAATTGAATCTTGACCGGTTTACAATCAGAAGAACAGCTGCAATTAAAAGAATCTCAGCGGAAAAGATAATTTTGTTGGCTCCGATTTCAACCGAACCGAATTTAAAGTAAACTCCTTCGATTAAATTGGTAATAGTTCCATAGGTGAAAAATACAACAGATATGATGGAACAAATAAGAGATGCTTTGGAAATGCTTAATGTCAGCAGCGAGAAAATTCCCGTGATGACAAGCGCACTTCCGGCCGAAATCAACAAGGGCCAGAAAAGCACATCCGGTTCATAATACCCTCTGTTCTGGTTGAAAAGTGAGAGGACTGGAAGGATGCTGAAGAAAACCGGTGCGATTATTATATAAAGGCTTTTAAACTTCATTTTTTTTCCATAAGAAACATCGCACGTCCCGAACTTCCGACATCAATTTCTTTGTGGATCATAAAATCTGCCGAGAATTTTTTCAGGAGGCATTCCCGTGTGTATTCTGTAAATATATCCCTGCGTACAGCAAGCATCTCCTTCACCTGTGGGTCATCTTTGGGAACAAATTCCAGAATAAGCCATTTTCCCAGTCGTGCAAGGTAGGATGAGATCATATTGAAAGGGACATTGTTTCCGATTGCAATATGATGAATAATGGCCAGTGCCATGACCAGGTCTGCCGGTCCGCGTTCAGTCAGAGAGTCTCGTTCCTCATTGTTAAATCCAAGTGAAGGACTGGGATTTGTAAGATCACACACCAGTGGAAGAACACCCGATTTCATTTTTGATCCCAGGTCTCTATAAAGGCTCTCTACACATAGCGGGTCTGAATCGAAGGCTATGGTATTGAAACCATGCGCGGCACTTACCCTGGCAAAACGTCCGGTATTTGCCCCCAGATCCCAGACAGTGTCAGGCTTGACAAATGTGAGGAGATCTGATACAATCTTTTCTTTTAAGATCAGATATTCCTCTGAATGAGTACCGGAACCATAGTATCCGTTCCACATGCTTTTTACGTGGCGTAGTCTGTAGCCATTTATTGCTGATTGGAGACTGTCAAGCAGTCCTAAAGCCGAGTTTCTGGAAAAACTCTTTGGTGATTGAGGTTTAATTTTCCCTGTATATCGCAGGCTGAACCTGGAATGAAGAAACAGATGCAAAAAAATAGAAGGCCTCAGGAAAGCCCGGAAAGGCAGAATGTTAACTGCAAGATCAAGCGGGATACCATCTATGTAACTCATGAGCAGTTTGTGAAGATTTACATCGGTATAAGACATCAGTGCCAGCGGGGCCAGAAAATGCCTGCAAAATTGATGATACGCGATCCATGGCTGCCCGGGACTGAACCGCTCGAACGAAAGTGAATCTATAAGTACCGGTTTACCACCTGTAAATTGTATGTTGTACGCACTGGCATCTTTGAGGCTCATCTCATTCTCAAGTGCCAGTTTCTGTAACTCAAGAGTGCATTTTGCAGCATCTTTTAGTTGTGAGAAACACCATTCGTAGGGGTAAGAAATGAAAGGAATTTTTCTGGGTTGGATTGTGATTGAATCTTCACTGGTTTCTATGATGCTGTGAGGGCATAAGAGTCCTGAATCAAAAAGTCTTGAAAAGATTCCAGTGGATTGCATATGGTTGAAAACAGGAATATAAGATGCATTTATCTTCCTGTAAATTCTGGAATCTTTCAGAAAGACGTAACCTGATGGATCTCTGAAAGAGGATGGGAGTCTGGTGTTACTCTGGTTTTTCATCACTGCATTTTTGGGTAGTATTTCTGGAGAATAAAGCTTTTATTTTCCTCCAGAATAACTTAAGAGAAAATGTAATGCCTACCAGCATCCCTATCAGGATCTGGAAAAAGTAACTGCCAGTACCGGGATCCAGATACGCCCAGGCATTTACGGCAAAAATAAGTGATAACATAAGTACAGGTAATAAAAACATCATAAACTCCTGAAGTGTACAATGATTCTATACTACATAATTATAGAATTCAACAGAAAAGAGAAATATGGATACCTGAATTTCAGGTCTCAGGAGAAAAAATGCTGGTTAGTTAACCAGTTTTAA
>CAYLVN010000354.1:2747-3960 GCA_964387115.1 uncultured Fibrobacter sp. | reverse complement strand
CACCCTGTTAAACCTGAAAAACAACCATCTTTTGCAACCTTTCCCGCCCATATGCGTTTTTCACTTATAAGAGTTTGGGAATTAGTGATTTTACTCTAAGACAATCGAAATGAATACTCAGTGTATATTTTAGAGGTACCCTTTAGTAGTAACAGGTTAATTTTTTGATTTTACAGGGTCTGATAAATGGTTTTTGTGCTGATTCTGTTTCTAATGGTTTCGCCTATCCTGGGGGAAGATCCGGAAGAGAACTCCGGGGATAGCGGCGATTTGTGTTTCCCCACTATAGAGATCTCAAGAACCGGTTTTTATTCCCGGAGCTTCTGTTTAAATGAATATGCTCCACCACCCGATTCCTGCAGAGATTTTACGATCAGTTTTCCTCTTACTGGAGTAGGCATTGTTTTTCACTGTGGTCTGGATCGTATCTGGTCTTACAAAGGAATTGACTATAAGGGAGAGGAATCAGCAGTCATCCCGGTCAGAGTGAATATCAGTGGCGATGGGAATGGTGCTCTTCTTAGTGCCGGAATTATCATCGATTCAATTCCCGACTCCTCTGTCTTTTTCAAGCCCCGGATAGTCGATGATCAACCGGTACTTCCTGATACAACACAGTCTCTTGATTATTCTATTAACCTGAGTACATTTCTCTGTAAACCAAAACCGGTTGTGGCAGAGAGAAAATTCAAATACCCGACCGGCTACAGAAGAGATCCAATATTTAATTATCCGGAACTAGCCATGTTTCATTATGGATCCGGTATCCGCCTGCCCACATCGGTTTCTGTCAGAAACAGGGGTGTGATGATATTTGAGTACCACTTACTTCATCCGGGTAAACTGGAGTATGAGGACCTTAAAAAGATTGCCAGGAAGGATGCCTGGATAAATAAATACTATAAGATCAAGGACTCGCAGCCCCAGAAGAAAGAAAAAAAAACGGGATTTCTCAGGTTTAAACCTCTTTAGGGAAGATCATGAGCTTTTTGATTGCCACTGCAACAGCACAGATTTAGTTTTTTAAATACTCATCCGATAATCACTTCCGGGACATTTTTTCTAGACGATAATTTTTTGGCGAAGGCAGTCAGGAGAGTTGTGTGCCTGCTGAAATTCATTTTTCTGACTGTACGAAGATGGATTCCGGTCTTTGCCGGAATGACGGGGTGTGGAATGTTACGTTATTCGCGGAAGTAACCTTTTCAGCACA
>CAYLVN010000354.1:0-2647 GCA_964387115.1 uncultured Fibrobacter sp. | reverse complement strand
CCCGAAAAGACCACGGGGAAAAATTGACTCATTAACCGGACCGACCAACAGGAAAACTAAAAATGTCAAACCAGGAAGAAAAAAATCCCGAGCTCGATCTTGCCTTTCGGTATCTGCAGGATACATCGGAAAACGTATTCCTTACTGGAAAAGCCGGTACCGGTAAAACCACCTTTCTTCACAATCTCAGGAAATCTTCACCAAAAAGAATGGTTGTGCTTGCGCCGACCGGTGTCGCGGCGATTAACGCCGGGGGGGTGACGATTCACTCATTTTTCCAGATGCCTTTCGGGCCCTGGATCCCGGGCGGGCAGGGGGAACCTGCTTCTGACGGGCAGTTTAGAAAAGGGCTTTTCGCCAAATATCATAGATTCAGCCGCGAAAAACTGAATATCATAAAAAGTGTCGATTTGCTGGTAATAGATGAAATCAGCATGGTAAGAGCCGATCTTCTTGACGGAATAGATGAGATACTGAGACGGTTCCGTGACCGCAGCAAGCCTTTCGGTGGTGTACAGATTCTCATGATAGGGGATCTCCAGCAGCTTGCTCCTGTTGTCAAGGATGATGAATGGGAGATAATACGAAAGTATTACGATACGCCCTTTTTCTTCGGAAGCAATGCCTTGAAGAAATCAAACTATGTGACAATCGAGCTCAAACACGTTTACAGACAGAGTGATCGGGAGTTTATTGAGCTGCTTAATAAAATCCGCAACGGTGACAGAGACCCTGAAACACTCTCTTTGATTAACAGGAGATATCAGCCTGGAATAAACACCAGTGCTGATGGATTCATTACTCTCACTACCCATAACTTTCAGGCAAAACGGATAAACGAAGAGAAGATGAGAAGGCTTGGTGGTAAGTCATCTGTTTTCAAGGCAAAGGTGGAAGGGGAGTTTCCGGAGTTTTCATATCCTACAGATTTAGAGCTGGAGTTGAAGGTTGGTGCGCAGGTGATGTTTGTAAAAAATGATTCATCACCGGAAAAACGCTATTACAACGGAAAGATCGGGAAAGTCGAGTCAATCGATGATGAGGCTGTGTATGTAAAGTGTCCCGGTGATGACTCCATCATAGTGGTGGGACCGCTCGAGTGGGGGAACATGAAGTACGGGCTCAATGAGGCCGGGGAAATAGTGGAAACCGTGATCGGCACTTTTACCCAGTACCCGCTTAAGGCCGCCTGGGCGATTACTATTCATAAAAGCCAGGGACTTACATTTGATAAAGTTGTGATCGATGCAGGTGCGGCTTTTGCCCATGGTCAGGTTTATGTGGCTTTGAGCAGGTGCAGAACCCTTGAGGGGCTCTTTCTTTCCTCGAGGCTCTCACCGTCAGTACTCATAAACAGTTCGTCAGTAACAGAATTCACCAGGAACATGGAATCGAACTGTCCGGATGAATCTCAGCTCCTCAAATCTGTGTGTCGTTTTCAGCAGACTCTCCTTCATGAGCTCTTTGATTTCAGACCCATACAGAAGCAGATTAGTATACTGGTAAAAAATGTCCGGGAGAACAGAGAAGATTTTCTTCCTGAGCTGGTTGATAAGTTAAGTGATCTGGAGAAGGTTGTTAGAAGTGAAATAACAGATATTGCAGGACGGTTCAGCACACAGATAGAGGCGTTCCTCAGAAAGGAACCGTGTGCAGAACAGAACGCACCTCTTCAGGAGAGATTGCAGAAAGGAACTGGGTATTTCGGTGATAAGCTGGTGTCTGTTGATGAGATTATCCGCAGGGGAGATGAAATTGATGTGGACAACAGAGATCTGCAAAAATCAATCTCAGACTGTATAAAACATCTGAGGGAGGAAAAAGAGAAAAAAGCCGCATGCCTTGCGGCTTGTCTCAAAGGGTTCAGGGTTAAGGAATATCTGGAGGCCCGCTCTAAAGCCTCAATTGAAAAAAGGGCAGAGAAGAGGAGAAAAGAACCGCTGCCACAAGAGATTGATACTGCCAATGTTAATCAGGACCTTTACAGGAATCTTAAGTTGTGGCGTGCCGGAAAGGCCGATTCTCTTGGAATTCCAGCGTATCAGGTGATTCCGAATAAGACAATCACCGGTATCTGTGCCAGTCTCCCGGTCACTTTGAAGGAGTTGAAAGCAGTACATGGGATAGGCAAAATGAAACTGGCTCAGTTTGGTGAAGAGATTCTTGAAGTCGTGCGTATTTACCGTGAAGAGAAAACAGATCTTCATTCTGATATCAGATATGAACCTGAGCAGGAGATTAAAAAAGAGAAGGAAAGCACCAGGCATATCAGTTTAAACCTGTATAAATCCGGGAAAAGCATCAATGAGATCGCGGCGGAGAGGGGGCTGACGGTTTCCACAATCGAACGGCACCTGGCATATTTTATCAGTACAGGAGAGCTTGATATATCCAGCTTCTTGTCATCTGATAAAGTTACAGAGATCAGTGAATATTTTCTGAAGCAGAATTCACGGAAATTGAATCCGGCTAAAGAGTATTTCGGGGAGAGGGTAACCTACGGGGAGCTGCATCTGGTACTGGCGCACATGGATTACACTGGTGGTTCGGCGTTTACTGCCGCTGAACCGTCCGGTGCTGCAATGACGCCCATCGATTCAGTTCAGGGTGCTTGAACAGGATCTTTGCGGAGTGGTCCCGTTTGATG
>CAYLVN010000353.1:0-3963 GCA_964387115.1 uncultured Fibrobacter sp. | reverse complement strand
CGAAAGCTTTACAGATAATGCGCCATATAGTTTCCGCCTTTTCATCTTCCAGAATCATGCAGATTATCATGCTTGCAGGAGTTGTAATCCTGGGGCATTTTATCGCGGGAAGAATGTTCAATGTCCCTTCACAGCGCAACATTGTAATTCTCTTTACAGCAGTTTTCTTCTACCCTATATTGCGGCAGCCTCTTTTGGGCGTTTACCTTTTCTTCTTAATAATGCCCTTTATTCCCTTTTTCCGCCGTCTCTATTACCTCCAATTTGCACGTCCTCAGGCTGACCCGCTGATAATAGTCGGGGATCTTTTAATCACACTGACCTTGATCGGCCTCTTTTTTGAATTCAAAGCCCGGAAAGATAGTTTTTCAGATACCAAAAGTTTTAATATCGTCATTATCGGATATTTTCTTTACCTCCTGCTGAGGACTTTCTTTTTCAATATCTACCCTGCCCAGGAAGCGATCATGCGGTTCCGTTTGTACGGTCCCTCAGTTCTGCTTTTCTTTATCGGCGCCTTCTACGCCTCTAATTCAAACGCACTTAAAAAAATTTGGGTGCTGACATTCCTGGCAGGTATTTTCGGGGCTCTTTACGGATTAAAGCAGTTGTTGTTTGGATACTCTGAAGCTGAACGTATCTGGTTTTCAACAATTTCATTCACCACACTTTTCATCAAAGGAATAGCCCGTCCATTCTCTTTTTTCCAATCTCCTGCTGCATTTGCTGACTATATGCAGATGGGCCTGATAAGCATCATTGTTTTAAGCAGTTGGAGCCGTGAGAATATTTCCCGCATTTTCTACATGCTGCTGCTTCCTGTTTTTTTCTACGGTGCACTGATCACCTCTGTGCGGTCCAACTGGATAGGTATTCTTGTATCAGTGGTTCTCTGGATATTTGTGATCCAGTTCAAATCGACCAGATCACGTGTCATAATGTTCTCCGTGCTGATCACGCTGTTCGGGGTTTCTCAATTTTTTGAGATCCATAATCAGTCCGGACTCGACGTCGGTTCTGTTTTCACTGTGCTTGGCGGAGGACTTACACCCCAGTATGCTGATTTGCTTGTAAATGACAGAGCTTCGGCCATATCAAATCCTTTCGAAGAGCATTCTCTTCTGTCTCGAATTGCATTGTGGAAATACCTTTTTAACCTCTCTGCTGATCCGGTCATGGCGATTTTAGGCCGGGGTGTGGGAACTCTGAATGCAGACTCTCTGTATGTCACTTACCTTGCCGAATTAGGATATCCGGGCATGGCGTTCATAGTTTTTCTTGTGATTTTTTTAATATTGAAAGCATTCTCTCTACTTGATAAAGCAGAGTCACAGGAAACAAGATCACTGGCAAGAGGAATTTTAGTGATGAATGCAGCCTTTGCCATAATAAATATCACAGGGACACATATTCATTCCTTCCCCGGAGACGCCTACTTCTGGTTCTGGAATGGAGTCCTCATCAATCTCGAGGCTCAGCAGAGATTATCTTTCAGGATGAAGAATAATGAAGATCCTGATTACAATTGATTTTCCTCCTGAAAACGGCGGGATTCAACGCTACCTATTTAATATTGTAAAGCATACGTATTCTCCATGCGATATTGTTGTTGCAGGCTGCAGCAATGTTCCACGTGACTACCGCAGTATCCTTGACTGTAAGGTACAATATCTCTCTACTTTTCTTTCCAGGTTTAACAATAAGTTCTCTCTTATACCGATATTTTTATGGCTGTTAAAATCAGCTGCAAAAAATAGCAGGAACATAAGTTTTGAGGCCGGCAACCTCTATTCGGCAATCCCGGTGTTTCTGCTCTCATATATCTTTCCTGTCAAGTATTCCGTCTACTGTTATGGAAAAGAACTGTTTGTGCTCAGTAAAAGCGGATTCAGGGCGAATCTGTTTCACAGAATTCTAAAACGGGCAGATAAAATCTATTACCTGAGCAGTTACACTTTATCTCTTCTGGAAAAAGCCGGGATCACAGGCAATCTGATTCAGGAACCCCCCAGAATCGAACTACCCCCGGATATTAATAGGAATAGAAATCCACTCTCTGCATCTCATATTAAACTTTTAACAGTCGGAAGGCTTGTCTCTCATAAAGGACACTCCGTACTGATAAAAGCAGCCCGGATGCTTTCTCCTGAGATAAACTGGCATCTTACTATCGCCGGATCGGGCCCGGAATTAAACTCTCTTTTATTGTCGGTATATAAAAACGGTCTTCAGAACCGTATATCAATCCAGACTGACCTTTCCGATCTCCAGATCTCCAGCCTCTACTCTTCATGCGATATATTTTTGTTTCCTTCTCTTGAAACCGCCGATGGAGCAGAGGGTTTCGGAATTGTACTGCTTGAAGCTATGGCCTGTCGTCTTCCGATAATCGCTTCCCGGACCGGTGCAATTCCGGAGGTACTCTCAAACGGAGAATGTGGCATTCTTGTTGAACCCGATAATCCCCGGGAAATTTGTTCTTCAGTCATGAAATTGATAAATGATCAACCATTACAGGAAACCCTTATAAATAACGCCTCTGCACGCCTGGAAAAATATTATGCCTGGAAATAGAGATAAGAAGGTTGTATTCCTGAATCACTGGGCAAAGATGACAGGCGGTGCAGAACTGTCACTGATCGATATTCTCAAAGAGACTGCACTCAGAGCCGATGTTGTCCTTATCTGTTCTGAAGAGGGACTTCTGGTTAAAAGATGCACTGAGCTTGGTATTAAATCGATGATTATTCCCTGTAAAGGCAATCTCGGTGAAATCAGAAGAAGCGGACTTTTATGGACTGCACTGAAGAAATGGAAAGATGTTCTGGGGTTTTTCTTATATGTGCTCAGACTTCGCAGAGTAATTTTAAAAATTGATCCAGATGCAGTACACGCTAACGTACCAAAATCTCATATGGCACTGTTTATCATTGCTGCACTGGGCTATAATAAAGCGGCCATTTTCCATATCAGAGAAATTTTTAATCCCGGTTCCTTCCCTTTTTACCTTTACCGGTTCCTTTTTCCTGTCCGTAAATCTGCCGCAATTGCCATTTCCAATGCTGTAAAGAATTCTTTACCAAAGCGGGTTTCAGAAAAAACGGTATTACTTTACAATGGAATTGAGATCCCCCCTTCAAGAATTCCTCATGATGGGCCGCCCCGATTCCTCTATCTGGGCAGAGTAGTCCCGTGGAAAGGGTGCCACCTGCTGATTAAGGCATTTTCTGTGCTTTATAAAAAATACGGTCCCGATGCCGGAACTCTGGATATAATCGGAAGTACTCTTTATTGGAGTGAAAGCTACAGAGACGAGCTCAAAGATCAGATTGCCTCAGTGGGCCTTTCCGGAAAAATCTCTTTATTGCCCCACACCGATTCGCCACAGAGTGTATTAATAAACCACGATGTACTCTGCATGGCCTCAGACAGAGAACCTTTCGGAAGAGTAGCTGCCGAAGCACAAGGAGCTTCCATACCCGTTGCAGGGTTTAACAGCGGGGGGCTGCCTGAAATTGTCGAAAACGGCATTTCAGGAATACTCGTTCAAAACGGCAACACTGATAAGCTTGCAGAGGCAATGGAACAGTATGTAGTTAATCCTTCAATTATTGAGCAAATGGGGAAAGCGGGGTGTGAAAGGGTACTAAAACTCTTCAACAGACAGACTCAGATTCCGCTGATTGTCGATTTCATTCTACAAAACCACATATAACACCGCTGCCGCCACAGCTGAGATGACGGTTATCACAGTACCCCACAGAAACACCTTATTACGTCTGGCTCTGGAGGACTCCCAATCCTCAACACTTTTATCATCCGATACTGCCAGTACAGGTGACAGAGATTTTCTTTCCTCTTTTACAGCCTGAATCATACTGCTGTCAAAAGAGATTGTCTCTACCATAATCTCTGAATCGTTGGGCCTGAAAAGTGAATTGTTTCCTTTTATCTGGACTTCTG
>CAYLVN010000352.1:0-3980 GCA_964387115.1 uncultured Fibrobacter sp. | reverse complement strand
GTCGAGGACGCCGGTCTTGCGCTATCACCCCTTGTTGTCCACCATTTGTGAAGGCTGGTATGGTTATCACATTTGCGAATCACCTTTGCGGCTGCACGGACGAACTGGTGGTAGATTAAAATTTATTGTAGCCTTCCGGAATTAAATAAGTAAAGTCGGTTTCTATTCCGAGGCCTGACCGTAAAGGGGCTTCTACAGATCCCAGGCTTTTCATTTTGAAACCGCTTTCATCTCATGCCGGGATTATCCAGGGTGTGGCACACAGATCTTATTAACATAAAGTGCAGCCTTCAAAAAAACGAACATCGATGAGTTAAAAAGAAATCGAGGTATCTCTGTAATTGGTCATTAATAAAGATTTAGAGATCCAAATTACAAATTATTATGATTTTTAGTAATTTAAATTACAAATTATTATGATTTTTAGTAATTTAAATCACATTTGATTATATTTATTGATAATCTATATCTTTTTGTAATTATTACTATGAGTAAGAGATTTGAATTATGATTAAGCGCTCCATAATCAAGCTTATTGAAGCAGATATGTTTCGGGGTAAAGCAATTCTGCTTTATGGTGCCAGGCAAACCGGCAAAACTACGCTGGCAATGGAACTACTTAAAAACAGAATGGATGAAGTGCTTTTTCTCAATGGGGATGAGTCTGATGTTCGTGATGCACTATCTGGGGTAACATCAACGAAATGGAAAAACATAATAGGAAAGAAGAAAATTGTATTCATAGATGAAGCCCAGAGGATAAATGATATAGGGATAGCTATCAAGCTAATTACCGATATGATGCCTGAGATACAGGTTATCGCAACAGGGTCTTCATCATTTGAACTGGCCAACCGGTCTAATGAGCCTCTGACCGGCAGAAAATACATCTATCAGTTATTTCCTTTTTCTTTTGGGGAACTCTGTGGAGAACAGGGTCTTCTTGAAGAGAAAAAAAACCTTGAGCATCGTCTGATTTTCGGTCATTACCCTGAGGTGGTAACATCGCGGGGAGATCAGCAGAGGATATTGAGGCTTCTTACAGAGAGTTTTCTATTTAAAGATCTGCTGATGCTTGAGGGAATCAAGAAACCATCTTTGCTCTCAAAAATTTTAAAAGCACTGGCCATGCAGGTTGGTAATGAGGTTGTGTCTAATGAACTGGCTCAGCTGGTTGGTTCAAACAAGAATACGGTTGAAAAATATATAGATATGCTGGAGAAGGTATTTGTGATTTTCACACTTCCAGCTCTAAACCGGAATCTCCGCAATGAGTTGAAAAAAGGGAAAAAGATCTATTTTTATGATAATGGGATTCGAAATGCAATTATCGGGGACTTTCGAGGTATAGAGAATCGAACCGATACAGGAGCGCTATGGGAAAATTACCTTATCAGTGAAAGAATCAAGGCTTTTTCCAATCATAATATACTGGCGGATAGATTTTTCTGGAGGACAACACAGCAGCAGGAAATCGACTTTGTTGAGGACAGGTCCGGACTACTTTATGCGTTTGAATTTAAGTGGCATGCGGTAAATAAGGCTCGCTTTCCACTGACTTTCAGAAGAGCTTACCCGGAGAATGAATTGAGGGTGATTACACCGGAAAATTATGAAGAGTTTGTGGGTGATCCATTGTAACTTGAAGAGTAAAAGGCTTTCAAGATTTGTCACTTCATTCTGATATGTAAGGTATTACGGTACTTCGTACTGTACTGCAATTATTGCTATTTGCAAGGTCAACCCTTTCTGAATCAACATCTTTTGATTTCCTACGTCACCTGCTGCGTTGTTTAGGTTTAATGGAACTGCTGACATTTAACTATTTTTCAATCATGAAACCAATTCTGGTTACCGGCGGAGCCGGTTATATAGGAAGCCAAACCTGCAAAGAGCTCAATAGATGCGGTTATTTGCCTGTCACTGTAGATAATCTGGTAAACGGGCACCAATGGGCGGTCAAATGGGGACCATTTATCAATGCGGATCTCTCAGACACAGATAAACTGCTTTCAGTGTTTAAACAATATAAGCCACTGGCAGTGATTCATTTTGCCGCATTTGCCTATGTCGGGGAGTCGATAATTGACCCGGGAAAATATTACCTTAACAATGTGGCAAATACGATTAATCTTCTTTCTGTAATGAAAGAATCGGGTTGTAACAGAGTAATTTTTTCCAGTTCCTGTGCTACCTACGGCAATCCGGAAAAACCGGTTATTGATGAGAGCCACAGGCAGGATCCGGTAAATCCCTATGGCAGAAGTAAACTTATGGTTGAAAAAATACTGGGGGATTTCGGGAAAGCTTATGGATTTGAGAGTGTAATTTTACGCTATTTCAATGCTTCAGGGGCGGACCCTGAGGGTGATATCGGAGAAGTTCACGATCCTGAAACACACCTTATACCTCTTGCGTTAAGTGCTGCCACGGGAGGTGAACCTCTGAAAATTTTCGGGACTGATTACAATACACCTGATGGAACGGCGATAAGGGATTTTATCCATGTCTGGGATCTGTCAAGAGCCCACTGCCTTGCGCTTGAGTATCTTCTGGACGGGTGTAAGGGTGACAGTTTCAACCTGGGTACAGGGAGTGGCAATTCTGTTCTGGAGGTAATAAGGGCTGTAGAACGGGTCAGCGGCGCAGAGGTAAAAAAGATTTTTACAGAGAGAAGACCGGGTGATCCGGATATGCTGGTTGCATCTGCTGAAAAAGCACACAATAAACTCGGATGGAAATGCAAATTTATAAATCTTGACTCAATAATCGAGACTGCCTGGAAATGGCATCTGAAAAATTTACATCAATGAGAAACTTATGAAAATTTCTCTTATTATCCCCTGTTATAACGAGCAGGAGGTGCTGCAGAAATTATACGACAGAGTTACCCCGGTTCTGGAGAAAACAGGTGATGATTATGAAGTGATTCTTATAGATGATGGATCAAGAGACAATAGTCTCTCGATCATGGAAGAATTTCATGAGCGCAACAGTAAATGGAAGTTTCTCAGTTTTTCCAGGAATTTCGGTCATCAGACTGCGGTTTCAGCCGGAATTTTTTACTGCAGCGGTGATTGTGCTGTAATTATCGATGCCGATCTTCAGGACCCCCCGGAACTTATTCCTGACCTGATTTGCAAATGGAAAGAAGGATTCAAGGTTGTTTACGCTGTAAGAAAAAAGAGAAAAGAGGGAATAGTAAAGAGATTTTGTTATTCCGCTTTCTACAGACTCCTTGCAAAGAGCGCAAGTATCTCGATTCCTCTTGATTCAGGAGACTTCTGTCTGATGGACAGGGTTGTTATAAACCGGATAAAGTCAATGCCTGAATCGAACAGGTTTATCAGAGGGATGAGGGCCTGGGTAGGTTTCAAACAGACCGGAATAGAATATGAGCGCGATGCCAGAGCAGCCGGAAAGCCGCAGTATACTTTCAGTAAGCTGTTTCGACTGGCATTTGACGGGATATTTTCTTTTTCGACGATGCCTTTACGCATGATGGCGGTGTTTGGATTTATTATTTCGTTTTTCTCCTTTATTTTCGCTGCCTATAGTTTAGTGCAGAGGATTTTTGCCGATTTTTTCATGCAGTACAATTTTAAGCTGGTGCCGGGGTTTGCTACTACAATTGTGTCTATATTTTTTCTCGGCGGTGTGCAGCTTATCTGTCTTGGGGTAATAGGTGAATATATCGGCAGGGTTTACGATGAAGTAAAAAGACGGCCGTTATGGGTGATAAGCAAGGCGTCAGGAATAGATACTGAAGAATAAGGCGTTTACAAAAAGATTAAGATCAAGATGAGAGAGTTATTTAAACGGGGTGTTCCTTCTTTCAAATTCTAAATCTTGTGACCTGTGACTTACATACTTCTACCTCAGGGGAGTGCTCAGAGGCGCTAACATAATGAGAAAAGAATCTGCAAATACGAGTCCCGACTGTCAAGTCTCTATACATATTCCACACACTTGACTCAATG
>CAYLVN010000351.1:0-4001 GCA_964387115.1 uncultured Fibrobacter sp. | reverse complement strand
AGCCCGAACAGCCTCAGCCCAAAAAATCAAAATTCCTATCAGCTAGGCAGGATCATTGGGATGACTGATAATATCAATGGATGGATTCTTCTCTATTGCAGCGATTACCATGTCGGTATATCTTTCCCTGCCAAGTCCCTTTTCGATATTGGGATGAATTCCGGCCAGCACTACATCGATCCATTGCATGAAAGCGGGCGGCAGATCAACAGTTCCGTCTTCGTCAAGTATGTTGCATTCTATCCCTTTCAGTACTTTTATATCCGGATATGGAGACTGAAACCGTTCAAAGAAGGGGCTGTTAAGCCTTCCTCCAATGGTAAGCCCGTGATCGGTAATGGCCAGGCCTTTCATACCCAGCATCCGGGCCTGTTCCAGAAGTTCCATAACCGTGTGAATCCCGCAAAGACTGAAGAGTGTATGTACGTGGAGATCGATCTGCAGCATTTTTTGTATCCGATAAATGGGTTTTAAAACTTTGGCAGTATAAATAACATCTGCTGAGAAAATAGCATTTTGCGTGTACCTGCAGGGCGTTTTTTACTATGTCAAATTGGCCAATCACTTCATGGGAGCTGATTCGGGGATAGGATGTTGATCTTGATGCCGGACATTCATATATTAATAGTACTATCAGCAAATGTCTTCATTTGTTTACCTGTAAAGTTCCTGCGGAAATATGGTTTGAAGTAAAAAGAACCTTTTCTGCTTTTCTGCAATTATCATTAAACCCTGTTGGCGGTACTATGCAAAGGATAATCCTGGTTTCTAACCGTTTGCCTGTAACGGTTGAAAAGAAAAAAGGTGTGCTTCATTTTCGCAACAGTACTGGAGGACTCGCCACCGGACTGGATTCTTTTCACCAGAACAGGAGATGTTTATGGATAGGCTGGCCTGGCCTTAACAGAGAGAATATAAGCATTTCAGAAGAACAGATACTTTCAACCAGATTGATGGAAAACAGGTGTGTACCTGTTAATCTTAATCGTAATGATATGGAAAAATTCTATTATGGGTTTTCCAATAAGACTATATGGCCTCTTTTCCACTATTTCCCCCAACACACCCTGTTTCATGCCGATTTCTGGGATTCATATGTACATGTAAACAATCTCTATGCGCAGGTCGTTATGGCAAATGCTGAAAAAGGTGACATGATCTGGATTCATGATTATCAATTGATGCTTCTGCCGGCAATACTCAGAGAAAAAATGCCTGATGCCGATATTGGTTTTTTTCTGCACATACCCTTTCCATCCCTGGAATTATTCCGGCTCCTGCCATGGCGTAATGAGATTCTGGAAGGACTGCTGGGAGCGGATCTGATCGGTTTCCACACCTATGATTATATACGCCACTTTCTTAACAGTGTGAGAAGACTTCTGGGGCATGAGAATACATTCAGTACCATTGAATACCGTAACAGGTTTATAAAGGTTGATGTCTTCCCGATGGGAATTGACTATACGCATTATTCAACTGTAGGCACACGGCAGGAAGTGCTGAGGGAAGAGAGGTTGATAAGAAGAAAAACCGGCAATTGTTCTCTTATAATTGCTATTGATAGATTAGATTACACAAAAGGAATAATCCAGCGTCTGGATGCTTTTGATCTGTTCCTCAGTAAAAATCCCAGAATGAGGGAGAAAGTGATCCTTATTCTTGTTGCTGTTCCATCAAGGTCATCCATTGAGTCCTACAGACAATTGAAGAATCATGTGGATGAGAAAATTGGATCTATTAATGGTCGCCATGGGACTATAGGATGGACTCCAGTGATGAATCTATACAGATCGATTCCCTTTGCTACACTCGCGGCGCTTTACTACACATGCGAAATTGCACTGATTACCCCGCTGCGTGATGGAATGAATCTTGTGGCAAAAGAGTATGTTGCCACTAAACAACAGGGGAAAGATGGTGTACTTATCTTGAGTGAAATGGCAGGTGCCGCAAGGGAGATGGGTGAAGCGATTATTGTAAATCCGAATAACAAAGAAGAAATAGCGAATGCACTTGTAACGGCGTTGGAGATGAGCAGAGAGGAAAAGTTAAGCAGGATTACCAGTATGCAAAAACGGCTCGCACGCTATGATGTCAGGCGGTGGGCTAATGATTTTATAGGTAAACTTGAACAGGTCCGGTTGCTAAGGGAAAAACTGCAAAGTAAAAGGCTTACGGGTAACGACTGTGAGAAGATCCTTTCAGAATACAGGAACGCCTCACGTGCTCTTTTCCTTCTTGATTATGATGGGACACTTGTGCCCTTTGCCGGTAAACCGGAAAAAGCAATACCGGATGATATCCTGATAAAATTGCTTGAAAGCATAAATGCAGGCAAAGGAAACACAGTAGCTCTTGTCAGCGGAAGAGACAGAGGGTCACTTGACCGCTGGTTTTCAAACAGTGGTCTTGTACTGTGTGCTGAGCATGGCGTGTGGATAAAGAAACCATCAGAGGAATGGACTTTAACAGTACCTCAGCAGAATACATGGAAAAATGAATTGCGGCCTATTCTTGAGCTTTTCGTTGACAGGACACCAGGGTCACTTCTGGAGGAGAAGGAGTATTCTCTTGCTTTCCACTACAGAAATGCTGATCCGGAACTTGCCTCTATCAGGGTAAGGGAGTTGATGGATGCTCTGATTCAACAGGTTTCCAATCTCAATCTTGGTGTTTTGGAAGGGAACCGTGTAATTGAGATCAAGAATGCGGGTGTAAACAAAGGTGCTGCTGCCATGGAAATTATAGGTAAAGACAGTTGGGATTTTATCCTTGCTGCCGGCGATGATATTACAGACGAGAATATGTTTTCAAGTCTTCCTGAGGAAGCCTGTTCAATAAAAGTAGGCATGGGCCCATCAAGAGCAAGCTTCAATGTGGAATCGACAGCCGAGATGAGGCGTTTACTGAGCATGTTCCTTGTATCCGATGCACAGAACAAGACTGCAGAAAATTGAGGAACAGGTTGAAAATACCGGATACATTTCCGATAATTTGATTATTAAGGTATTCGCTGAGGAAAGGTGAAAAATGGAGAACCTGGACTATGGTGTTATTGGAAATTGTTTGAGTGCGGCGCTTGTTTCAAAGGAGGGCACAATCGAGTGGCTTTGTCTGCCTTACTTCGATTCTCCTTCGGTGTTTGCATCAATTCTTGACAAACAAAACGGGGGACATTTCTCCATAATCCCCATGGACCTCCTTTCTTCCAGACAACAATATATTAAAAATACCAATATTCTTGTCACATCTTTTCAGACTCAGGATGGAAGTTTCGATATAATCGATTTCATGCCCAGATACAGATATGATGATGGTGATTATCATTGTCCGCCTGACATCATAAGGTATGTAAAGCTCCGGGGTGGCAAACCGCGGATAAGGATCATATACGTTCCATCGCTTAATTATGGAGCGTCAAAAACAGAAAATATCGTTGGGAATGATTTCATAAAAACCGTATCTGCAAGTGGAAATTATGAATCACTTTATCTTTATTCCAATCTTTCTTTAAAAGAAATATCAGACAGTTCTGCAATGTGCCTCGAAAATGATTCGTTTTTTCTTTTAAGCTACAATGAAAAACTGCCAAGGATTGATCTGGAACACATAAATCTGGAATATCAGCTTACACGTGCCTATTGGATGAACTGGGCGGCAAGATCCACCTTTTCAGTAACTGCCTTTGGTGATGAAATCACGAGAAGTTTACTTGTGCTAAAGCTGCTGTCATTCCAACCCACAGGGGCGATTCTGGCCGCGGCCACTACTTCTCTTCCTGAAACTCCAGGTGCTGAACGTAACTGGGATTACAGGTATTGCTGGATCAGGGATGCCTCCATGACCACGTCTATACTCGCGCGTATGGGGCATATCGATTCCGCCAAACGCTATATGCAGTTCATATTGAACATCGTACCGTTTAAAGACGAAAAAATACAGATTATGTATGGGATAAGAGGCGAGAAGAATTTGACTGAGCGTTTCCTTTCACACCT
>CAYLVN010000350.1:0-4049 GCA_964387115.1 uncultured Fibrobacter sp. | reverse complement strand
CGCACTCTGCGTTTAAATTCCGATCTTATTTCCGGTTTTTATTCTATTAAACCATAGAATATGATTTAAGAATCGTGGGTTCCCTTTCGTATTCCCGCCAGGGTACGAAGGTTTGCGAAGTGTCAACGCAGCAAACTTTTGTACTTGGCGTGTTGGCGGGAGTTGGCAAACAGCTTTTCCGGCCGTCTTTTCTTATCTTCCGCCCTCTCCTAATGTTTTTATCTTCAAAAGAATATCTCATACTGAATCACAGTAAATCCATGTACAAATTTTGAATTATCACCTGACAATGACATTCTTTTTCTATCTCTATTTATACCCAATGAATATCTGATTTCAAAAGATGCAAAAGGACCACCTATATCCATTAGCTTTCCGATTCCAAACGATATTGATGGAATCCAATTCCCGTCAGATACTGTAACGCTATCCTTAGAATCTCGATAACTATACTCTCTCACACCTTCAAATTTCTCATATACGTATCTTGGCCCACCACCCAACAGAAAAAAGAATGAACCATATTCTCCAGCCGGCCTGAACATTATTTCGGAAGAAAATGGGAACGAAAAGTTGTAATAATTATCTCCTTTATCCTTCTCGTGTCCAATTGCATTTCCATTTACATAAATATCTCTTTCGAAATCGGATAGAAATCCGCCAAACGGCGAAAGGTGTATGCCGACATGTTCTCGAAATGAGAAATACTCATTAGGTGTTATCAGTAAATCTCCGTTAAGCTTAATTGAATAACTGAAAGTGGCTTTTGGATACAAAGAGAAATCGAGGATTGATGCTCCTAATCCCCATTTGACTATTTTATATGAAAAACCATCAACAATGTTTGGCTTAAAGAAAACTTTAAAAGGTTCGATAAAAAGAAATTCGAAAAAGCCTCCGATCAGACATCCAAGAAAATTGCAGTCCTCATCATCGGACTCATCTTGATATGCATTATATCGGTTTCTTTTTTCATTCCGCATTCTGACATCTTCATGGCTTTCGTTTTCTTTCGGTACCAGTCGTGTGTCACTCTTGGTTGTGTCTGCATCTGCAAAAGTTTCAAATGACACTATGAGAATGATAGATATGAAGAGTCCTAAAAAAAGTCTTTCAAGGGGGCGGTCTTTCTTCTTCATAATAATCAATTTTAATCTACCTTATTAGGCAGGAAAAGCTGTTTGCCAATTTACACCAACGTAATTAAAGACGCCATTCTTATTTCTGTCATTTCCAAATTTGACTATCAGTATGTTTAGGCTCCGTTTCTCTGCTTTACGCTTCATCTTCATAATTTACTTTAAATTATGCGAAATACAGTCCCGAATGATAATCAATTATCTATTTCATTTCAACCACCGAATCAGTATCATCATTACCAACGTAATAACGATTACTCACCAGAGGCTCATGAATTTCGCCTCCGTCTCGAATAATTGAAACCACCAGGGGAAGATTTCTATGAGCGCTGACTGGATCACGCAAACGCACATGGACCTCAAAACCATCAGCAGCCTGCCTTATCCGGTACTCAGTGGAATCCAGATGGTACCAGGGTGAACTCAAACGCTCGGAATACGATCGGATTGTAAGCCCTTGCACATTCTTCATGATTAATGTAAAGGTGTCCACCGGAATATATGATGTATTGTAAAGATCAAATTCTGCTTCATGCCAGATGCGCGAAGGATCATTATTCCACACCCTTTTGGCTCCAGTCTGAATCACCCTGATACGATCCGACGATGCCACTTTTATTGAGGCCGCACAGGTATCACAAGGTGTAATTCTCCATGCAACCTGATGAATGCTCAGAGAATCATTGAAAAGAACAAAATCTCCATGTATATGCACCAGGGAATCATCCACGGTGATGTTCTCTGGACCGGTAAGACTGAACAAAGAGTCATGAGCGATTATCTGAACCGGAGAATCAGTGGAATCCAGAGGAATCCGGCACAAAGAATTTCGGTAACTGGCATCGGTTTTTATCAAGGCATACAAGGACCCGTAGCGATCAAAACCAATACTGGCTGCATGGGGCGTCTTTCGAACAAAGTCCCACTGTTTACCGTTCCAACGATATAATCCAGAATGTCTCATGCCTGCATCTAAAGAGGCATTGGCCGCATAGAGCATTCCATCAGGTGACAGGGCCAGCTTGATTCCATTGATAAAACCACCAGAACCTTGTTCGTAAAGGCCTCCACCCATGGGTTGATACCCTTTATCGGGACTCCAATGGGTGATATGCCTGTGAAAAGCCCCCTGCTGTTCAAAGTAAAAACGACCCGCGATATAGAATCCATCCTGCCTGTCTGAAATAATATCAGATGCATTGGATTCGACCAGGTAAACAGGCCGCTGAGCCTCGGGAATGCGATCAAACAGTTTCCGTTTTTCTCTGGTAAAAAATCCAGGTACCGTTTTGAGCTCCGCACCAGCGCTGTACAGGCCGGCCCACACTTGATTTTGAAGAGAGGCGATATTGATACGTGCGCTGCTGGCGGTATAGATTCCAGAACCTGCGGTGATCAAAGCACCAATCTTCATGGGATGCAGAAGTCTGCCGACATGGCAATCTGGTATCCTGTGGATCGGGGATCATAAAATCCGGGAACTCGTAAAAGTTTGAATAAGGATATTGGTTCCAGACACCATCTGTCTCTTTGCGATAAATCCAGCTCTGATACTCACCGTTCTCATCTTCCAGAACAAGCAATAAAACGATCCGCCCCAGACCATCCACACAGCCCTGTAACTTCTCCAGACTCACCTGATCCAGAACCAGACTGGAACCCATCATTACCAGTCCACTGTCTGTATATTGACCCGTCTGGATTTCATTTCGATCTTCGTCATAAAACACATTAAAAACCTGTCCTTGATTGCCGATAACCGGCAAGCCCGAACCTTCAGCTTCAGTCCAAACAGATCCATTCCAGAAAGCCGCACTCTCAACCATCAGACTGTCAATGCGATAGTTCCCGGCGAGCCATAAATTGTTGTGTTTGTCTACACCCATTTTATTTACAGAACCATAAAGCGAATCAATCAGTATCTGCCATTGTGATCCGTTCCATTTCTGTAAACAGTGAAAGATTCCATTGAGACTAAGGGCAAAAACATTTTTTTGGGAATCCACTGCAAGATGATACACAGGACCCGAACAACGTTCACCCACCGCGCTCCAGACCCGCCCATCCCATTGTGCCAAATGTTCAACCCGTGCCTCACCAGCGTATTTTAATTTTCCGCCGACATAAAGAATGGAATCTATCGATGCCAGGGCATACACATCTCCATCCACTCCACTCAGTCCCTTCCCCGGGTAAAAAACCCATGGAGAACGGTTCGTGGTGTCAACTTTCCGGTCGTTTCCACAGCTCAAGAACAGTGTGCAAATTAGAAGGATTTTGATGAATTTCATGGTGAAGAGAATTGTTGAATTTATAATTCGGAATCAGTAACGACATCGAAAAGCACAGCAATTGATGCCGTCACAAGATGGTAATGAGTAGTTGGAAACCGATAGCTCAGGTATAGCTGAGCTATCAGTACCGTACACTTAAAAGCCGCTTCTCCGGAATTGCTTCCAGATGAGCAACCTATCTGACTATCGAGACTTTTAAAATTTCAGCTCCGCTGCGCACCAGATAAACGCCGCGATGCAATCCGTTTAGATCGAGCCGCGCAACTCCATTTACATTTTCGATTCTGCGTAAAATTCTGCCGGAAAGATCGGCAATTTCAACTGTTTTTCCACTCCCGATTACTGTATTGCCCGAAATTTTGAGAGAGTTGGGGGTTTGAGTTCTTTTCCCGGGTGTACTTACACCGATTTCTCCCTGTGGATCACCATAAATTAAACCGCGGCCCTCAACTGCCAGGTACAGACGACCATACTGGTTCATATCTCCGGCAAGATAGTGGAATGTACCGAACTGATGCAGATCATCGTTGATTCGTGTCCATGTCGCGGTAGAGTCGTCAGAACGGAACAATCCGTATTTATTACCCACTGTTCCTAAAATGTAAACTGCAGGAAA
>CAYLVN010000349.1:0-4054 GCA_964387115.1 uncultured Fibrobacter sp. | reverse complement strand
AACAACCAGCCATAATCTTGAACAATTAGCAGGGCAGCTGAACGTAAGGGTTTGATCGGGATTGGTACCGTTTGCCATATTTGCGGTACCCATATCACTGTAAACTCTTGCTCCATCATTTAAAAGGGCGACAAACCCATAGCGCCATCCACCTTTATCCTTGTTTAGAGACCTGAAACCGCTTGTGCCTGCTTTTCCCTGAAAAATCACTGAAACATCTCTTGCCAGTGAGGGGGCATTCAGTTTGATACTGTTATATCCATAATTTTCGATGCAGACAGATGGGTCAATCATCCAGAAATTATCGGATGTAAGATTCATTTTCACCTGGGCTCTGCTGTCAATGTATTTTTCTCCGTAAGATTTTATCGCTGGAAGGTCCCATGTTGTCAGGCGGGCAGCGTGCTCATAAATTTCATCGTTGAATTGTGCCTGTGTAAGCGAGTTGAGTCTTTTGTATGTCTCTACCGGATCTTCAGGAGAGCGGGACTCTCTCCAGAGTTTTCCGACAAAGTCTTTGCCATGTTTGAATGTCCAGTAATCCGGAAGAAAGTAGTTGGCATAACGTGGAGTTTCGTGCAGAATATGCAGGTGGTTACTTGATATATAGTTACGAAAATCACCTGATGCAAACTGCTGTTGGGGATATACTTTAAATGACATCCAGTTCGCACACTGTTCCCAGAAACCATTCCCTCCGGACCTGTCCGGACCAAACCCGTATCTGTAACCGCCATCTGTATCACATCCGGTAATATACTGGAAACAATGCCCTATCTCATGTGCCACTACGGTTTCATAATTTGCCGCTGCCGGATTTACATGTAAGCTCCCCACAAGATCATCCTGACCTGAACCGTAAGCAGCCCATTCTGTGCTGTACAGAAGGAATATCATCAATTTGTACCTGTCTGTCACTGAGGATCCACGGATGGCAAATTTCAGGGAGTCAAGATACATGGAACAGGATTTTTCAGCCACATTCAGAAGAGTGTTAATATTTACACGGTAACTGCCGCCGACTGTGGATGGGTCATTGCCAAAACCGGGCTCCCAGAAAACAACGACATTGTCACTTTCCTTAGAATGTGCATAACACCATTGGCTTGAAGGATTATTCGGATCAATTCCCTCGTTTGTTATAAATCTGGGGATATAAACTGTTTTTTGAGCTGAAACTGAGAGTGTCAAGCTCAGGATAAGTGTAAATAAAAAACGGTTTTTCATACAGACCTCTCTTCCAGATTCGTAAATATCCGCCTTCTCATCCTCTATATAGTGAATATAAGCAAAATTCCGATGATGCTCTTAAGGAAAGAATCATGGAGAGATTATTTTGTTGATGTTTAATTCAACAGGCAAACGTAATCAAACAATTGGAATCCCCGCGAGGCGGATCATAGCCAGTGCGTTTCTGCTGTCTGAAGGCCCCTCGTGCAGATGATAATCAAAGGTGATATTTGATTCTGTAATGTTCTCGCTGAAATGCAGGTTTAAAAATTTTCCGGGGAAATCGGTTTCCAGGATAGCCAGTTCCAGATCATGAGTGGAGATCAACCCTGAGGCGCCTCCGGAGATCAGAACTTTCAGTACCGCAACTGCTCCGTCATGCCTGTCCCTGGAATTTGTGCCTCTGAAAAGTTCATCAAGAAGAAAGAAAACTCTTTCACCTGAAGAAATCGCATCCACAATTTTTTTAACTCTGATTAGTTCAGCAAAAAAGGAACTTACATTTGCACGCAGATCATCATGAATTCTCATCGATGTGTAAAGATTTACCGGGTAGCAGCTGAACGTTTCGGCACAAACGGGTGCGCCTGCAAAGGCCAGCACGTAATTGATGCCGAGTGTCCTGAGAAAAGTGGTTTTCCCTGACATGTTGGATCCGGTGATTATAGAAACTGTTTTGTCTGATGCGGTAAAGTCGTTGCATACCCTTTTTTTACTCCATAAGAGAGGGTGGCCAAGCTTTTTTGCGGTAACGTGATCGTGATCGGGGTCGATGGACGGAAAACACCAGTCAGGGTTTTCAAAATGAATTTGACTGAGCGTAGAGAGCATCTCTATCTCTCCCAGAGCCAGAATCCATTTCCTGACTTCTTTGCCGTTCTGTCTTTTCCACCTTTCCATCCGCAATAAACACTGGAGATCCCAGATAAACAGCATGTTGAAAATAAAAGATCCCAGACCACTGTACCGGACATGGCTCGAGTTAACAAGTGATGCCATTTTCTTTAAAGCATCAAAAGCGGAATTGCCCTTCTTTCTGATGAAAGTTTCCTGCAGGCTGATTAAAAGTTCGGAATTGAAAGATTCTGAAAGAATTCTCTTTATTGCCTGGGAGTAAGTTGATAAAACAGGGGATCTCTTTTCAAAGGCATCCATCACTTTCATGATTTTCCCTCTCCAGAGGATGGAGAGTATAAAATTAAACGCGTAGATTAATGTCGCGATCCCTGGTGCTTTTAACAGAAAAGCGGTGACGCCTGCAATGTTGGTGATCCATGGAAGAACACTGAGAATAAAAATTACCGTTCTGTTTTTAAACAGATATTCATCTGATTCCAGCCAGTAAAGCATCGGCTCATCATCTCTGTTGGCACAATTGTCAATTGAATCGGCCTGAAGACCCTGTCTGAATTCGATAAGAGAAGAGATCTCACTGATTGCTGCCTGTCGTTTGTGAATTGAAGTGATCTGGTCGGGAAATGATGAAAGAACACGCGCAAGTGCTTTGCGTCCGGAGAAGGTATTGGCGCAGCAGATCCACTGAAACAGGGAGTCAGGTCCGAAGATGTCAAGATCGGCGGTAAAGCTGTGCTCTCTGTCGGTAAAATCATCACCATTGTCCCTGAAGTCGTTCCATTGGTCGTTAAGTCGTCCGATACAGCGATTGTTGATCAAAAGCAGGTTTTTGTAATATTTAAGTTTGTTATAAAGGGACTCATGATAAATGACAAGGGCAATAAAGAAAATCGATCCAGTCAGGGTGACTGGTATCATAAAAAGAGAATTCCCGGATCTGTAGAGAAAAATATCAGCAGCGATTACAGCCGCAAAAACCAGAAATCGCATATTACTGATGAAATCTATTTTTTTCTTGAGAGATCGGGATAAACCGGTAAAATTTTCGATCCGGTTTGAATAGATGTTTTCTATATTGTTCATTATGGAATTATTTCTCCTTAAAAATGTGATTTAATGAATCTATATCTCTGTTAATAAAAAGAGCAAAATAAGAGGTACAGAGTATCACATTTATTAAAATCTGTTCGTGCCGGGGCAAAGAAGGTAAAAATGGGTGGAAAATAAAAGCTTTGGGTCGGGAAGAATATTAATTTATCAATGAAATAAGTCAGGTATTACTATACTATCATTGTAAACGGAGAGATTATCATGAAAACTATCGGGGAGATCATAGAGTTTGCCAACCAGAACCCCTCTGCCTGGGTTGCCACAGCAGTGGGCAATCAGCCGCATGTGCGTGCTATGGCGATGTGGTTTGCGGATGAGACCGGATTCTATTTCCATACCGGTACGCAGAAAAGGCTTTCGGAACAGCTTCGAAACAATCAGAAGGTGGAGATTGGTTTTTATAATCAGGGTGATGGTATGGGAACCATGCAGATGGTGCGGGTAACCGGAGAAATTGAAATGGTCAATGATGCTGGACTGGAAAAACGGCTCTTTGAAGACCGGCCATGGCTGCATAATGTTTTCCAGGCGTATCCAAATGACCGGATCTTCATGTTTCGTGTTGCCCATGGAGAGGCGCAGTACTGGAATATGGGATTGAATTGTAAAGAAAAAGAGACAAAGCCGATTGTTTTTTGATAATTGACAAAACGGTAAAAGCCGAAGTGACTGGCAACGATTACGGTAACGATTAACCACCTGAAGTCAGTTTCCGTGTGGCACGGTCGCCCCCGACCGAAAGAGGGGGCATAAACCGTGCCAATAATACATAAACCAAACTTACTGCCACACACCGCCACGTCTCGTCATTCCTGCGAAAGCAGGAAACCATCTGTCTTCTGTCCTCTGGAAGAGGGTG
>CAYLVN010000348.1:0-4058 GCA_964387115.1 uncultured Fibrobacter sp. | reverse complement strand
ACAACGACGGCTGTAAGCTCACCAATAAAGGGCCTCCGGCCAAACCAAAAATCCTAAAAGAAATATCAGGAAGAGGGAACACACAGCCCGGATCTTTTAGAGAAAATCGGGGATATACTCGTAATATTCAAGGCGCTTGATGAATATATCGGGACCAGCGAATACTTTAAATCATTAATAACTTATCTGGCGGGTGCGGCGCCAGAGAATTTGCTTAAAGAGCTCAAGGATCGTATGAAGGGGGTCTTAAAAATGGAAAAAGATCCAGTGGACAGTTTTCTTGAGGAGATTTTTGAAGCTCGCATTAAAGAGAGGTTAGAGAAGGCTACTGCTGAGGTTACGAGAAAAGGCATGGAAGAGGGTAGAGTTGAGGGTAGGAAAGAGGGTAGGAAAGAGGGTAGAGAGGAAGGCTTTAAGATAGGTGAGGAAAAAGGAATTAAGATAGGTGAGGAAAGAGGCAAGGAGGAAGAGATCGAACAAGTGGTTAAAAAAATGGTTGCGAATGGGCTTGATGATGAAATTGTCAGCAGGGTTACAGGACTTACACTGAGGGAAGTCAGGAAGTTGAAAAGTTGACACTCTGGCCTATATATTATTCGTGTATATGGGCTTTTCAGCTTCTGCAAGGTAGATTGACAAGAGAAAGTAATAGAAGGGTAGAAAAGAGCTTCTGGAAGAGGGCGTCCCCTCTTTCGCTCCAACCTGTCGAGGACGCCGGTCTTCCGCTATCACCCCTTTGTCCAACATTTATTGAGACAGGCATGGTTATCACATTTGCAAACGCCTTTGCGGCCGCAGAGACGAACTGGTGGTAGATTAAAACTCATTGTAGCCTCTATTAAAGATTATTGTCCTGGTAAACAGAGATTTGATTTTCTCATTATTTTTTCCGAACTCTAATTTTCCTCTCAGTGTCTCTGTATCTCTCTGTGGTGAGAACTCTCCCTCTCTTAATCCCTGACGATAAAACTCAGTTTGAGCGGGGGACTCACATTGAACCTCGAATTTCTGAACGTTATTGATTTTTCAACAGACTCTTTATAATCCTGCAGGGGTTCCCGGCCGCAAACACATCATCCGGTATATCCTTAACAACCACACTTCCTGCCCCTATGACACTCCTGCTTCCAATCTTTACCCCCGGACAGATCACCGCACTTCCTCCCACCCACACATCATCACCGATAATCACCGGTTTTGCATACTCCAGCCACGATGCCCTCTGTTTGTGATCCATCGGGTGAGTCGCAGTGTAAATCTGCACATTCGGCCCGAAAAGACATCTTTCCCCGATTGTCACCTGCATAACATCGAGAATCACACAGTTGAAATTAAAGAAGACATTCTCACCGGTTACGATATTATACCCGTAGTCACAGTAAAATGGCGGCTGCAGCCAGAGCCCTTCGCCGGAATGGGGAAGAAGCTCTTTTAGAATGCGGCTGCGCTCCTCCGGCTTATCTTCACCTGAATCATTGAGCGCCTTTAATAATAACCTCGCCTTGAGCCGCTCCTCTGAAAGCTCAGGGTCTCGGGGATCATAAAGAGAGCCGGAGAGCATGAGAGATTTTTGGGATTGGAGGTTATGATTAATAGCATCGTACTTCCTGGTTGATTTCAGCATTTTCGATTTCCTTTATATCCTCTTCAAGTTCTTGTACATCATAGTCGATAAACTCTTTTCGCATCTCGTCAATTGTATCCCGGTAAAGGTATGTTACCCAATCTTCTTTATTCAGCGTTTCTGTAACGTAAACATCGCCATCATCGTATACTTGTATTTTGTAGTAAATGCTTGACCTCCTTTTTAAAAATGGTAATCACAAAAACATTTTACAACAATTAAGAATGCAGAATAAATTCCAGGTTTCAGGATATTCACAGGGATTGAGGTTTGAAGAAATGCGCGGAGTGAAACCGTTAGTAATTCCAGGGTGTTCACTACCGTTTGCTACAAAACAGCTTTTGGTTCCAAATCACCCAAAAAATCTGAAGAATAATGTTGAGATAAGGATTAACAATGCGTCTTTTCCGCCGCCGGCAGGCATGTTTTGACTTTTTCGAAGCTACAAATGCTGGCATTCCATCGGGTGACAACGACGGCTGTAAGCTCTCACCAATAAAGGGCCTCCGGCCAAACCAAAAATCCTGAAAGAAATGTTAGGAAGAGGGAACACACAGCCCGGATCTTTTGGAGAAAATCGGGGATATACTCGTAATATTCAAGGAGCTCGATGAAGATATCGTGACTAGCGAATACTTCAAATTAGTAATAACTTATCTGGCGGGTGCGGCGCCAGAGGATTTGCTTAAAGAGCTCAAGGACCGTATGAAGGGGGGCTTAAAAATGGAAAAAGATCCAGTAGACAGTTTCCTTGGGGAGATTTTTGAAGCTCGCATTAAAGAGAGGGTAGAGAAGGCTACTGCTGAGGCTACGAGAAAAGGCAAGGAACAAGTCATGGAAGAAGGTAGAGAAGAAGGAATTAAGATAGGTGAGGAGAAAGGTAAAAGAGAAGGAGTTAAGGAAGTCAGGGTTCTTCAATTTTGCAGAGCTCTCCTTCCAAAACGGGACTTTTAAACTGTTAACCTTTTCGATTATCCTCAAACATTTCTACCGGCATTTCGTGTTTAAGGTCCCATGTAATTTTGATGGGGCGTTCGCTCTCATAACTTACAATGTCTGCCGGGCCAAGATAAACAAACGGCGCTGTTATTTTGTTAATCTTTTTTTGGCTTCTGGCAAAAATAAGAATAGTATACCCACAGTTTTTATGATGGATAAAATTTTGGCCTGTTTCTGATAGTTGTGATGTTGTCGATTGCGATTCCCAATGTAGTAGTCGCCTACTGATTGGATAATCTGCATACATAGTGCTTGGTGAAAATTCTTTTTCGGTTTTCTGAAATGTAATTAGAATTGCACAAGTTTTGTATTCTGGAAAGTGCAATACACCAACCCCTGTTTGGCCAGCAGTTTTGATATTTGCACGACCGACACAAGCCTGTATTTCCTTGATTCCGTATTGGGAATGCAATTCAAATAAAAAATTGAATGATAAATCTGGAATTATACCGCTGGATAATTTTGAATTTATTGACCAGTTAATTATCTCGATTAAATCGGAAATGATTGATGGGTTTTTGGCAAGCTGCCGGTAGGAGTGCTCAACAGATGTGAATCCCAAACTTTCACCTTTGTCACCCCACAAACGGTAGTAAAAGAGCCCCAAATAGCTACCGGACAATTTGATCGCATTATTAATGTCACCTTTTAAAATGTTGTCAAGGACATCTTTTAAGAGCTTCGTTTCCATGGGACCATTGATAAATGTTGCCCGAATTAGCGCAGCTTTTAATCTCTGAATGTCGGGTCCGTTAGGAACAGAAGTGAGATTTGCTTTTGCTTTCCATCCTGACCATGTCTCTTTAGCCAGTAAAACTTCTGGTTCAAAGCCGTAATAGTCGATAAAGTTCCCGAAAGTTGGGTCCTGTGCGTATTCCGGTCTATTCGGCACCCGATTCCGGCGCTATTCGGCAGCCTGATCCGGAGCGAAGCGACGCATTGGTTTAAGTATACTAAAGGTGCCGGATCAGGTGGTAGTTTTCCGCATAGATTCTCCTTTCAGTTCGACTTTATACCCGTTATGAAACAATCGGTCGCAAATGGCATCAGCTGACGTCGATTCGCCAAAAACAGCATACCATTGTTCTTGAGGCAATTGACTTGCAATCATTGTTGAGGTTGTCAGATAACGCTCTTCAATGATCTCAAGAAAGTGATTCCGCTGGTTACGAGTCATCACATCTGGGCCAAGGTCGTCAAGTATAAGCAACTGGACTTTACCTAATTTATCTATTGCTTTAAGGAAGTTTCCGACAGCTTGTTCGGCTGCTATTGTTTCAAGAAATTTGGGTACTCGAAAATACTTTAAACAATATCCACTTAAGCAGGCATAGTGCCCTATTGCACACGCAAGGAATGTTTTACCACAACCTGTTGCTCCTGAAACAAGGATGTTCTTGTGCTGTTTAATAAAGTCTCCATTCAACACGTATTC
>CAYLVN010000347.1:0-4065 GCA_964387115.1 uncultured Fibrobacter sp. | reverse complement strand
CGTGATATTCTGCCCAGAAACGACTCTACTGCAAAAATCACTGCTTCTCTTTTGCGAAACATCATAAACAGACCGGCAATACAAGTCATAATCAGAAGTCCGGCCAGAAGAGTGCGCCTCTGGAAAAGAAGAGGTATCGAGAAAAACATCGCCATTGAAAGCATTACAAGAATTAAACTCGATATCTCAAAAGCCCTCTGAATAAGAACCGCAGATACTGCTGAGATCTTACTTACATCCTCTCTTCTGCCAAGTGTATACCCCTGCGCCACATCCCCGAGTTTAAAGGGAAGAAAAAGGTTGGAAAAAACCCCGATAAGATAACTTGAAACAGCATGACCTATTGGAACCCGTTTTATCGGGTTTACAATAAATTTCCACACATATGCCCTGATTAAAAGATTGATCATTGTCAGCACCAGTGCACCCAGAGTCATTGTGATATCCATCTGTTTAAGTATCGTCGCTACCTCACGGAAATCCACTCCTTTGATTGACCAGACTATTGCCGCGCCTATCCCAAGTATCCCTAATACTGTTTTAATCGGGAATTTCATTAATCTCTGCTTATCAAAAAATCATCATAATCCGCTTCAACCGATGTCTGAGTGTTATCAGCATCGGACATAATCGCTATTGCCTCTATTTGCGGAGGCTTTGATCCGAATATCTCCTCATAGTCCCTCATCACATTCACCTTCTCCCCTATCCAACAGCCCATCTTTTCACCGCCACTGCGCAAAACCTTTATCTTTGCGCGCCCGTTAAATGGACTTTCTGTGACTGTGCCAACCGGTAAAGTACTGCTCCACACATATTTGATCATCCTGTTCAAACGTAAAGTTCCCCGAAAAATCACATACACGCCCGCACCACTGTCTGACAGCTTTTTTACATCCTCCCTTGCTCCCGATGGCAGCTTATGAACCCGCCAGCGCCACGCCAGAAACGGATATTCCGAAGCATTTTCTGTAAACTTGCATCCAATTGTCGTGTTCCCGCCTTCTGTTCTTACCTTCACAAAATGATTACCCCTGTCACTCCGCAGCGAATACATACCCACATCTCTTTGCGTCCCATACCAACCACAGGGCAAACCATCTTCAAGTGAAACACAATCTGTAAATGTATCGATCACCATCTTACTTCTGAACTCATCCGATTCCGCTGAACACATCACTGACATTACAAGAAAGCAAAACACTGATACTCTCATTTGACCTTCCAAAATCTGTCTGAATACCGGAAACAGTTGCCTTCTACAATAGAACTTACTTAGTACCCATTGGGAGCAAGCAACGTGCCAGAGATTTCTCTCTTTACCGTTTTTATTCCTACGCTCTTTCTGACCAGCATCCGCCCATCATTTCTTCTATTTATTACTCCACCATTTTCTTTACCGCAGAGGTTTTTCTCAATCGTGAGATACCCCTTTTCCCCTGTTTTACTCCAGCGAATCTGCATTTCAGGAAACGGACGATCCGACACAAACACCTCAAGTACTCCTTTTCCACCAGGTGATGTCACCTGGAAGATGTCCGGAAGCTGTACTGTTTTTCCGGCTTTTGATTTGTCAAGATAATAATTCTGGTAAATCATATCCGGAATCACCAGACTGCCATCTGGAAGAGTCTGCAGCATAATCAGATAACAAGGCCTGTTCACCTTTACAAAAAGGCTCAACTCCTCCCCCTCTTCCAGTACAAGATCCCCCTCACCCCTGCTTGTCCAGAACATTAACTCCAAAGCCTCTCCAAGCCCCCTTTGAGGCAACAACATGCTCTCATCCAGTGAAGACTTCCTGATTGTCGCTTCCGATACCCCTGAAATCATGCCCTGCCCGAGATTTAAAAGTTTCGCGAAGCAGCGTATAAGCCCCTTCTCATCACTGTATCCACACAACACCAGCATCTCCGCTCCCCACTGCCTTGCACTTATCAATGCTGTTTCATACCCTGAATAACAGTTTTTCTCCGAAACCCCGCTCACAAGCTTTTCCCCGCTCATTAAGAGTCTCTTACTTAAACCTTCAGCCAGTTTTATCCCCAGTGGTGTGCAGTGCCCGGAGCTCTGAGATGCTACGAAAATTCTTCCCTGAAACTCTGCTCCCCCTAACAGCCCCCGCATAAGATTCCACAAGAGGTGATCCAGATCCACTGGAACCTCCCCGAAAAACCGGCCAGCCTCTTTTTTAGATTCACTTATTATATCTGAGCTTCTGATCATCTCTCTTCCAGTTTTACAGAAATCAAGAATTGAAATACGCATTTGCAGCGAGTCAATCAGCCGCTCGCATCTGAAGTAAAACTCGGCAGCTTTCCCGGATTCTTCACGTTTCTCCACCTCCCGAGCCTCCTGAAGCAGCACAGAAAGCCTGCTGAGCCCATCTCTGAGAAACTCCGCATTAACCATCGCCAGATGGGCCTTCTCCACACGCGAAAACGCCATCACCCGAGCACCGGCTCTGTCATAATAGTAACTGGTCCGAAGCCCGGATAGTTCCAGAAGTCCACTGGCTGTGCTTACTGACAAATACCCGCTCTCCGTACTATTACCGTTTACCTTCACCTTCTGGTATGTACCAATCCTGACAAATATCTGTTCCAGTATGGCTACCTGTGACATGCGCCTGGAGGACTCAAATCCCTTCTGCAAATCTTCATTTACAGCAGATACTCCAAACCCGGTTACATATTGTGCCTCAGGATACTCCCGACTCTCCCCTGGCCTCTTAACCCACTCCGGCACAACTTCAAAGCCTGTAACCGCCTGAAGCAGAACAAGTCCAATTAATACCACACGTTTCACCATGCGGAACTCCTGCCGTTTGTTACCGCAAAAGGAAAATCAGACATTCCTGGTGATCTCAGTGTCAAAGGAGTCTGTCTCCCACCGGTCAATTCCTTTACACGTCTGCCGATATAAAGATCAAGCATCCCTGCTGTAATAATCCCATCACCATTGTAATCCGCTCCTCCCCTGAGCCCCTCAAGGAGTGCCCTTGTAAATGCACCGTTACTCCATAATGGATCTTCACGGGAAATCTGAGAAGGTGCCGAAGAAGCAAATATGAAAAGCCCGGGAGATGCATTCAGAAGTTCTCCTGCAGCGCTGTTGATATCAGTCGGGAAAGCCCTGGCTCCAGGAATAATCGCTCCGGAAAAACATGCATCAAGAAACAACATCACCTTTCCTGGTATTTTCCCTGCATAGTATTTCAGTTCCGAAAATGGAATACAGGTCCTGCGGAGTCTTGAAATGTCTCCGTCAAACGGCACAAAACAGGCCAGCCTGTCACTATCGAAAACACCATGACCCGCCAGAAAAATGACAGTGACATCCCCGACCTGCGCCCCCCTGCCCAGCCTCTCAAGCTCCTCCAGAATTGCACTCCGTGTAGCAGTCCTGTCCAGCAATACCCTTTTCTCCACGCTTCCGTAAAGATCACCTTCCTGAAGGCTCAGTTCCTTTGACATATCAGATGCATCCTTGGATGCATAGTAAAGGTTCAAACCGGAATTGTGGTAAGTGGAGATACCGACAAGAACCGCCCGCAGATACGGCTTTATCATCTTTCTTACAGGCTTTATGCATGGAGCACTATAGAGCGAAATCTGATCGGATGAAACAAAAGAGCCGCCACTGAATGCATCTACCTTTATATTGTTGTGCCCCGGCTTCAGAAGAACCGCGATGCTGCGAAGGAAACGATTCTCCCTGGGAACGATTCCTCTGAATGTAGTCACCTGAGATTTCCCGTTTACCTGCAGACTCATAGATGTCAACGGATCAGAAACAGAATCGATCTGCTTTACAACAAGAACAGCCAGCGTATCTCTTACCGTATCACCATCAGATGGTCTGACGATCTTGATTGCGTTTTTTTTCTTCTCAGACCCGAAAACCTCAATCCCCCTCTTTTCTTTTTCATAAACCAGTGTACTGTATCGTTTCAGCTGGAAAGAATTGTCCTCTGACTGCGACCAGCATAGAAGCTCCGTACCCCCCTTCGATGCCTCCCAGTGGTTCGCAGGAGTCCACATAACCCACTCACGCAGGTCACCT
>CAYLVN010000346.1:0-4076 GCA_964387115.1 uncultured Fibrobacter sp. | reverse complement strand
ACAGTTTTGGCGGATGGTACAAGGATATGGCCTGCACCAAACCCTGGAACTTTGCGACCGACGTTGCATCCGGCAATACGACACTCTACGCCAAATGGCTGATCCTTGATGCTGATAACAATCAGTATCATGATGTGAAAATCGGTAATCAGGTATGGATGGTGGAAAACCTTAAGACTACCAAATTCAATGATGGAACAGATATACCATACAGATTTACAAATGAATGGAACGGCCTTACAACACCCGCATATCGTTGGCTGAATGATGACCAGGTAAGTTATAACTCATACGGAGGATTATATAACTCATTTGCCGTACGATGCCAAGGAAGGCTTTGATCCGTTTCTTGATGCAACCAAATGGTACAGGATCGCTCCCGTAAAAGATAACACTAGATATCTGGACGTGGTCGGCCAACAGTACAAAAACGGCACCCCCATAGGTGTCTGGACCAGGAGCAACCGCAACCAGGAGTTCCAGTTCAAGGATGCCGGGAACGGATACGTCACCATTACTGTCCGCGGCGACCCCCGTTACTCCATTGAAATCTTAAGTTTTTCGAAAGATTCACAAATGAAGTTAATGGAAACAGATGTGAATAACCCGAAACAGAAGTTCAAGCTGGTTTTACTCCCTAATGGGTTTTACAGGATAGAGACCAGTGATCCGGGTTTTTCGATCTTAGGTGTAACCAATATCTACCAGAGACCATATCTCTCCACTTCAAACGATATAAATCTGTATCAGCAATGGGAGATCACTCCAGTGAAGTGATTCCGCAGGCAATTATCGTCTTATAAGCCAGCCGCGAGTTTACAAGGCCGGCTTATCGAAAAGAAAGAGGAATGCAGATCTGCCCCCTCCCGGGAGAATTGGGAGGGTTTTTTTATTGTTTTATCGGAATTGGGCTTTCAGATCGCTTTGGCAGGGATCAGAGAGCGGAGAATGTGACATTCGTTAAAAACAATCCGCATCCGTTACTACGGCAAGTAAACACATCACACTGCATGCATATACAGCGGCTCATGCTGCTAGTCGAAGCATGAACGGGTAATATTTAGTTGCCGGAATATTAAACGGCCCACAAATTAATGATATCCATAATAATCTCCCCTTAACACCGTATTCAAATTTCGGTATGGAAGCTTTTACCCGGCTACTTCAGAGGTACCGTAGAGAATACATCTTTCCTTAAATAGTCGAAAAAACCATATCTCAGATTGACAAAATCAAAGTCGCGAAACCCGCATATCCAGGTTAAAAAAACTTTTGCAGGAATTCAGGAGGAACGATGCCTGTATCTAAGAGCAGTCTGCAGTATCATCTCGAGGCACTCAAAAAAAAGGAGCGGCAGTTTGAAAATGCCTTTCAGGGCGTTGCCCGCATGATCCTTGAGAGTCAGATCGAAAAGGTGGTTGTAAACGGAAAAACAACCTATGATTTCAGTATTTTCCGCTCAGGAAAGAAGCATGTGATAGGGATGTACGATGAGATAAACAGCTTCGTATCCTATGTCAAAGATGCCGCAGAAGGCGGATCATCGGCGGAAATGGCTTTTGTGCTGGTTGGGGAGCCGGGTAACGGAAAAACTTTCTTTGTTGAGTTTCTCTGCAGCAGGTACAGGGAGTTCCTTGCTGAAAAGAGTAACCGCAAGTTTACTTTCCGGTTCAATGGGCTTGATAAACTGGGAAAATATGGAAAGATCACCGAGATTGAATCACAAACCTATGAAGACCCCGCTGTTCTGGCCATGAATCTGTTTGAAACAAAAAATCAGACAAAAGAATATCTCGCAAAAACCGTCGGGTTTACAGACAAGCAGATCGATGAGCTTTTCTGGAACTACCGTCCCCTGGGGGCCTGCAGCGGATATATCTGGAATGATATCCGGGAGATGACAGACGGAGATATGGGGCAGATGCTCTCGCATATTGAGATAGTTCCTGTGCCACTGACAGAGAGCCTTGGAACAGTGACTGGAAAATATCCCGCCAAAGACAAGATGACCTCTTCGGCTGTGGATCTGGTTGGCGAGGAATCGATCCAGAGACTTCTTCATATTACAGATACAAATAACCCCTACCGCTTTGACCTGCGTCGCGGTGCGCTGGCAAGGGTTGCCGGAGGTGGTGTCCATTTCAGTGATGAAATTTACAAGAATAAAAAGGATCTGGTACAGGTTTATCTGGGAGTCATACAGAACCGTTCCATCGAAATTGACGGATTTAAGTGGCCGATCGATACTCTTATCATAGCCACATCGAATAACTCGGAGTTCAACCGGTTTCTCTCGGAAAAAGAAGAGGCGCCGATTGTAGACCGCTGCCGTATCTGTTATGTGTCGCATAACACAAACTACCATCTGCAGAAGGAACTCACCCAGTATGCTATCGGTAAAGAATCGCGGACGACTCTTAACCGCGAAGTCCTTCATCAGGACCCCAATCTCAACTATGCGGCATCGGTGGCTGTTGTCCTTTCGAGACTTGCACGATCCGAAAAACTTACTCCGATCGAGACTCTGAAACTTACAGCAGGCGAAGTAGCGGGTGAAAAGAGCATCAAGACTCTTGCGGAAGTGATCGATACCCTGAACCAGGACCCTGTAATTGTCAACAGGTTCGGACAGAAAGGGCTCGGACAGCGAAACCTGGGAAGGGCAGTGCAGCTTCTGATCGAAAGCTCAGAAACCAACGAGGGCAAGTGCATGTTTGCCTGCGATATTTTCAAGGCTCTCGAGAGAATCGTGCTCGATTATGTGACAGACGCAAACAACCGGAAAAAGTATCTGGAGGATCTCAAGATCGCCAGGGGACTTTACAGGGAAAGAATCATGACCGAGATGTTCAACGCATATATGGATGAGCCGCACGCAATTCGCAGGGATGTAATGAGCTATGTCAATATGATTATCGGTATAGATGCCGAGAATCTGGGGCCCGACAGAATGTGGAAATACCGGGATCCCCAGAGCGGTGAACTCAAAGCCCTGAAAATCGACGAAAGGTATATCGCAAGTGTCGAAGAGAGACTCGGACTGAAGATAAAAGAGCAGAGAGACATGTTCAGAACATCGATCAGGAAAATTTACGGGCAGAGAATCTCCCTTAATCCTGATTATGATTTCATGGACAATCTCGAACTGGTGAAAGCTGTCACGGATGTAAGACTCAAATCGGATATCGCAGGCGCCGGATCGCTGGTGGGCGCCCTTGCAAACCGGACAAATGAGGAAAATCAGAAGCTTTACGACCGCATGATCCAGACCATGCTTCAAAAACTTAACTACTGCAGCACATGCGCACAGAAAACCATAGAGTACTTCTGTACCCAGGAGGATGAGAACTGAGATGATCGGGAAGAAGAAAAAGAATAATTCCCGGAGGGAAGCGCTCCATTCTGAAAAGAGAAAGAGGATGCTTAAGGAGATCAATGGTCCTCAGGGTCATGAGCTGCCCCCCGGGGGTCCCGGGGGTGGTCTGCAGCCCCGGGAACTCTATGAATATTCCGATATGGCGTTTCTGCAGAATGCTCCGATCGTTCCAAACCCCACTGTCTCGCTGGCATCTCTTGATGAGCTGCTTGAGCGGGACCGTCAGAGGGAAAAAGACGGTTTCCCCCGGAAGATAAAGATAGGACGTCTGATAAAGCCCGGAAAAATTGACAGTGGGGCAATAGTGATTGTGCCCGGAACTGTCGAGGAGAAACTTATCCACGACTCCTCTGCCAATTATACAAACGAGGGACAGTCAGGAGGAACAGGCGAGGGCCAGGAAGGCGAGGTTATAGGAGAGCAGCCGATCCGTCCGGAGCAGGATGGTCAGGGTACCGGTGCCGGAGAGGGCGGTGAGGCGGGTCATGATATGCAGAACAGCGCCTATGATCTGGGTAGAATTCTCACCGAAAAATTCGAACTCCCGAACCTCCGGGACAGAGGAGCGCGTCGTTCCCTGACAAAGTATGTGTACGATATCACAGATAAACATCGTGGATTCGGACAAATACTCGACAAAAAAGCAACGCTGAAGAAAGTGCTTGAGACAAATTTCAACCTGAACCGGGTAGAGGATATA
>CAYLVN010000345.1:0-4095 GCA_964387115.1 uncultured Fibrobacter sp. | reverse complement strand
ACTGGGGCCTTGCGTTCGGTATCAATGTTCCAAGTGTAAACTCTGGTCGTGATCTGGAGATACTCTATCAGTATAATGTCATGACAGAGGCTCAAAATGACGCTACCGGGCATACTGTTTATGCGCGTGTAGATTTCGGGAAGCACAGGGAAGAGATATTCGCCAGGAAAATGGCTCGTACTGCCAGCCTGTCTCCAAACGAACTTTACAATAAGGCCCGTCGTCTTTATTCGGAAAAGAAATACTGGGATGCTTTCTTTGTGTTCAGCCGCATTCTTGTTGAGTTCCCCGATTTCTTTAAAAATGACTGGGCACAGTATTACCGTGCAAACTGTCAGGAAGAGCTGGACATGAGAGAGATGGCGGTGAAAAACTATGAGAACACCAAAAAGGACTTTCCGCTCAGCACTGCAGTTCCGCATGCTGATCTTGGACTAATGCGGGTTTTCTACCGGGATGGTGATTTCTCAAGAGTTACAAACCAGTTTGTAGAGCTCAGTAAACCAAATGTTCCTGATTCACTTCGTTTCCATGGTGCCTATATCATGGGACAGACACATCTGCAGACAAATGACATGCAGAAGGCAATACAGGTTCTTTCAATAGTCCCGGAAGAACATCCGGACTACATTTTCGCTCAGCATGCAATAGCCGTGGCGCATGCACGTCTGGGCAGTGAGACCAGCGAGATTGTGATGGCGCTGGAAAACAGTGTCGGTGCAAAAGCGACCACCTCGGCCCAGAAAGAGATCGTAAACAGGTCATATCTGTTCCTGGGATACATTTTCTACGAGGAAAACACGCTGTCAAAAGCTGTTGTTGCACTCAGAATGGTTCCGACCTCAAGCTACTATGCTGAGGATGCTCTTCTTGGACAGGGGTGGACCGCGCTTAAAGCACGGCAATGGACCGACTGTATCGCTACAGGGCAGCTTCTCACAAAGACATCCCGGAAGGGCGTTCTCCAATGTGAAGGTATGCTGATTCAGTCTTACGGGCACTTGCTGCAGAAACAGTATGCCCAGTCGATGGATGTCCTGAATGTTGCTTCGGAAAAAATCAGAGCTCTCTCAGTCCAAAGCGATGATACTCTCAACTACTCCCGCATGCAATATGAGAGCAATCGTATGTCACATAATTTCCTGGCTGATAAGATTGACAACCTATCCATGGCAGGGCAGGCTGCAACGATGGGATCTCAGTCTGATAGCTTGCGTACCGAGCAGAACAACTACATGACAAAATTCGATGAGTACTTTACATTCTCGCGTGAGTTTAACAGGTCGACTTTCTTCGCAAGGTCTATAGATGCTGTAAGGGAAGATATCGAATACGCTCTTGCGACAATACAGAAGATTGTGGGCCAGTCGGGTCTGGAAAAAGTACAGCAGCAGATGGAGCAGGAGCAGCAGCAGATCGACTCCGAGATCGAGAAGCTCAAACAGGAAATGGAAAAGCTTCAGAACCAGAACTGATTTTTAATACCGTACCGATTTGAATGCGCCGTCATACTGAATCAGTATGGCGGCGAATTCTTTTTATGAAGTGTTAACTTGGTACAAATACCAGAGTAGAAACGGAGCGCCATTATGGATTTTATCGAACTGGCAAAGAAAAGGTTTTCTGTTCGTGGATATCTTGACAAAGATGTAGATGACAGCCTGGTAATGGAGATACTGGAAGCTGCCAGATGGGCACCGTCTGCCTGCAATAACCAGCCATGGTCATTCATAGTAATTCGCAGTGCCGAATTCAAACTCAGGCTTCAGGCTGTTTATAACAGACCCTGGTTTCTTTCCGCGCCGGTTATTATTGCGGTCTGCTGTGACAGAAGCCAGTCCTGGAAAAGAGCAGACGGCAAGGACTATGGTGATGTCGATATTGCCATAGTAATGGATCATCTTACCCTGGCGGCAGCGGAAAAGGGTCTGGGGACATGTTGGATAGGATCTTTTAAGTACCGGGAGACATGTGAAGCATTGAAGCTTCCGGAAAACATCGATCCGGTCGCATTGACTCCACTTGGATACCCGTCGATGAAAGAACCGGTGAAAGCACGAAAAGAACTGAGTCAGATTGTACATTGGAACTATTTCGGTGGGAAAAAAGAAGCTTGAGATTCTTAGCTTCATATGGAAATTATCAGGGTGAGGATCCTGCCAGATGAGTTTAAAAATCATTTATGAAGACAATCAGATCATTGTACTGGATAAAGAGCCGGGGCAGACTGTTATTCCGGGAAGAGGTGTAGATGAAAGCAGGACTCTCGTAAGAGAGCTGGAGAGATATACCGGTGGAAAAATCTATGTTGTCCACCGTCTCGACCGGGACACAAGCGGAGTGATACTTTTCGCGAAAAATGCTTCTGCACACCGGGAACTCAGCCTTCAATTTGAGCGCCGGGAAACCGGAAAAACTTACCTTGCCGCTGTGGCTGGGATCATGGAAGGTGAAGGAGAAATAAATAAACCGGTGTATCAATTCGGGTCGGGCAGGATGGGGGTGGACAAACGTGGAAAAAGCTCATTAACCTGCTATAAGGTATTAAAAAATATGCGTGATTCCAGTTATCTGGAAGTAAAACCTGCTACCGGGAGGAGACATCAGATCAGGGTTCATCTCTACTCAACAGGTCACCCTGTGATGGGGGATACTCTTTATGGCGAGAATCGTCCTGTTGGTGGTGTTCCCCGGCTTATGCTTCATGCATATCAGATCTCCTTCACACTCTCAGGAGTCCCAAAGAGGTTTACCGCAGAGCCGGACAGTGAATGGAACGATATTCTAAAGACGCTGGGCTGAAAGTAGTGACATTATTGAGGGAAAATCTTATTTTTCCAGATTCTCTTGTGGCCGCGGCGCAAACCCGGTTTTCCGGAATTTCTGATATTAAAGGAATGACCGGAGGTTTCAAAATTACGGAAGGTGAATATGAGTACAAAGCAGTTGCCGTTTTCTGAGGATCAGATCAGGCAAATTTCAGAGGATTTCCCGACCCCTTTCCATATCTATAATGAAAGCGGAATAAGAGGGAGTATAAGATCTCTTACTGAATCATTCAGGTGGTCGGAAGGCTTCAGGGAGTATTTCGCAGTCAAAGCTGCGCCAAATCCCTACCTGCTAAAAATTGTTGCCGCGGAGGGCGGCGGTACCGATTGCAGCTCACTTCCAGAGCTTCTTCTTGCCCAGAAATCCGGTATTACAGGTGAGAGGGTGATATTTTCATCTAATGACACTCCGGCTGATGAATTTATCAAAGCGCGTGAGCTGGGCGCGATAATAAACCTCGATGACATAAGTCATATCCCGTTTCTGGAGAAGCACGCCGGTATACCTGAACTTATCTGCCTGCGGTACAACCCCGGACCTTTGCGTACCGGTAACGCCATTATCGGAAATCCAAGCGAGGCAAAATACGGCTTTACACGCGAACAGATTCACAAGGGCTACAGATTACTCAGGGAAAAGGGCGCGCGCCGCTTCGGTCTTCATACAATGGTGGCTTCAAATGAGCTTAACCCCCAGTATTTTGTGGATACCGCGGTCATGCTCTTTGAACTTGCGGCAGAGATACACAGGGCAGAGGGCATAAGGTTTGAGTTTGTAAATTTGGGCGGCGGGATCGGTATTCCCTATCGTCCGGGCCAGGAACCGGTCAATCTGAAAACTGTGTCTGACGGGATAAAGAGTGCTTATGAGAAGATCATCGCCGGAACCCCTTTACATCCCCTGAAACTTCAGATGGAGTGTGGCAGGGTTATCACGGGACCTCACGGGTTTCTGGTTTCCCGCATTTTACATTTGAAAAAAACCTATAAGAATTATGCCGGCCTGGATGCCTGCATGGCGAATCTGATGAGGCCTGCACTTTATGGCGCCTACCATCATATAACGATTGTTGGCAAGGAGAACGAGCCGGCTGAATACAAGTATGATGTAACAGGTTCACTATGTGAGAATAATGACAAGTTTGCAATTGACCGTATGCTGCCGCATATTGAAGAAGGTGATCTGGTTGTAATACACGATGCGGGCGCACATGGTCATGCAATGGGATTTAATTATAACGGGAAACTTCGTTCAGCGGAACTGCTT
>CAYLVN010000344.1:0-4099 GCA_964387115.1 uncultured Fibrobacter sp. | reverse complement strand
TGATTTTTTTTCAAATTACATGAAGGATATGATCACATTTAACTTTATTACGGAAGATGTCCTATTTGACAAAACGGTAACACATGGAAATGTCGAGAATGCCAGATCATGGGGTTTTGAAAATCAGTTACAGTGGGATCCTTTTGCGTTTCTCTCTTTAAAGGGTAATTACACCTTTACAGAATCGGAAAACGAAAAGTATAAGGTTTCCCTGGATTATATTGCCAGACACAAGTTCAATGTTGAGGTAAATTACAAAAAGAGTTTTGGAGACAAGTTGCTGGAGGCCGGCATTGCAGAGGGTTTTGTAGGAAAAAGGGAATATTTTGACTGGGATGTGACACCAGACGTGATTATGTCCGATCCCCTGGAGGTCAAACCTTTTCGTCAGAAACTCGATCCATACTTTAAGACCGATCTGTCGGTTAGCTATTCTTTTAATGCAGGCAATCGGATCTCTTTAATCATTCAGAATCTGTTCAATGCTGAGGGTGAGGAAAGTGGAGGAACTTTTGTTCCAGGGAGATTTATGGGACTGAAATACACCTGCAGCTTAGGGTTTAAATAAACCGCAGGCGTATTTTGAAAACTCTCAAGGAGTATCCGGGCTGCGTTCCAGAGGAATAAAAAGTCCATTCAGATCGACTGGCAGTGAGGTTGGATCTATGCCCAGTGAGGGTCCAACAGAAGCCAGTGCTCCAAGTGAAACAGTCCAGGTATCATTATTTATATTGGTGGGAACCTGAACGGGTGATCCGCAGTCCTTTGTTACAGTCAAGTCCAGCGTTGTGTCATAAACCGCACAATCATTGCCATTCAGTATTATGGTGTCAGCAGATTCCGAAAGTATCCAATAGCCATTATGTCTGAGTGCAGTGTCTCCACGATCGGTATAGAGTACATTCAGCGAATAGGTTGAATCATCATCATCGTTGATTTTGACATAAATACTGAGATTTTGCCCAAGAAGTTTTGCCATTGGAGCGGGGAAACTGTACTGCCATGATCCGATATACTCTGCTTTCTGTTTGTCAGGACCGGTAGTTTTTTCATCTGAGGGGTCATCGGTACCGCAGCTCAACATGAAGAATGGTGCGGCTAAAAGGAGAATCTGGATCTTATTCATCAGCGGGGCCTTTCTAAGAAGGTTTAAGGACCGGATTCCGGATCATACCGGCGGTTCTTATTTTAAATATACCTCTCACAGCGGGAAACTACCTGCATTATAAACAAAAATATAGCTTTTAAAGCTGAATAATTACATTATAAAAAACATAAGTCAGCCCTCATTGCTGATAGGAAAGATGGTTTTAGAATAAAAACGTGCAGGATATATTTTCCTGTTTTCGGATTCAGGGAGGCTTATGATAGGGCACTATGTTTTAGCAGGAACAACTATTTTTCTGATTTTTATGCTGTTTCTGGTTATAAGCAGGACCATGAATAATACGATTAATCTGCTTGTTAAACTCAATTATCTGCTTCAGAAAGAATTTGATCTTAAGAAAGAGGCTCTGGAGGTTAGAAAAATGATGGAAGAGCAGATGAATGTTCAGAGTGAGAAACTTCAAAGTTCACCTCTTTTGAATCCCGTGGAGAGGACGACTGATCAGAAATGAAAGTTGGTAAAACCGGAAAAATCATTGTTTTTTCAGCGCCTTCTGGGGCCGGGAAAACCACAATACTTGATCACCTCAGAGTTACAGTTCCGAACCTGGTTTATTCGATTTCCGCCACTACCCGCAAACCCCGTGCAGGGGAGATAGACGGCAGGCATTATTTCTTCTTAAGTGTAGAGGAGTTCAAGGGACGTATTGAGGCCGGAGATTTTGCGGAATGGGCGGTTGTACACAACAACTACTATGGAACACCCCGCAGCTTTATCGATCAGGTGATACAAAGCGGCAGGCATATTGTAATGGATATTGATGTATTTGGAAAGAAACAGTTTGATAAGGTATACCCTGATGCAATCGGGGTATTGATACTTCCTCCAGGCATGGAGGAGCTTGAGAAAAGACTCAGGAATCGCAGCAGTGATGATGAAGAGACGATCAGAACACGGCTTAAAAATGCCGTTACAGAGATCGAATTTGCACGCTCCCAGGGAAAATATGAGTACACAATCATTAATGATGACCTGGAGAGGACAAAAAGAGAAACTGAAGAGCTGGTACGTTCCCTTACTGCTGCCTGAAGGGGTTTGCTTGTCTAATGAGCGGGGAAGAAACGCTGAAGTTAGCACTTGATGGAACAGAAGTTCTCCTGGGACGTGACCCCTCGTGTAGAATCTGCCTCAGTGGAATAGGCATTTCCCGAAAACATGCTTCTGTTCTGCTTCACCAATCAGGCCCTGTAATCTGCGATCTGCAGAGTACCTTTGGAATCAGAGTCAACGGTACTCTTCTGGATACCCCGGTTGTTCTGGGTAGCGGCGACATACTCACCATCGGAATAAGAAACTTTAAAGTAAGAATTGATGATTGTTTTCTTAATCTTGAAGAGATCAGACCAGATCAAAGGCGTGATATCTCTGAAACCGGCAGCGACCAGTGCCTTAAGATAGGCAGGGAACAGGACTGTCAGATTCAGCTCTCACATCCGCTTGTATCCCGTTTGCATGCTACGGCATCCCGGCTTTCCGACGGCAGTTTTCTGGTTACAGATAACCGAAGCACCAATGGAACCTTTATCAATGGTCATCCAGTCTCTTCAGGATGGCTCAATGAGGGTGATGTTTTGCAGATAGGGCCCTATCGCATGTTTGTGGATAACGGGAAGCTGGTAAGGGCTGATGACAGTAACAGAATAAGAATCGAAGTTTCAGGTTTACATGTCAGAAAAAACAATACGGTACTTTTAAGTGATATCTCTCTTTCTTTTTCTCCGGGGGAGTTTGTTGCTCTTCTGGGACCTTCCGGTGCCGGTAAATCGACTCTTGTGAGGGCACTGACCGGAAGAATAAAGGCGGATTTGGGAGAGGTTTTTGCCAATGGTCTTCCTCTTGGCAGGTTTCTGGGTGCATTCGCATCGAATATCGGTTATGTTTCCCAGGAGAATCTTCTCTACCAGGAATTGACAGTTGAAGAGACTTTCAGTGAACAGAGCATGCTGAGGCTTCCTCGCGACAGTACGCCATCAGAACGCAAGGTACGGATCGATGAGGTCATAGAGCTGCTTGACTTAAAAAAAGTGGCGGACAGGCGTATAAGCCGGCTCTCCGGAGGTGAAGCAAAACGGGTTCACCTGGGAATAGAGCTTCTTTCCTCCCCGGCTCTTATCTTCCTTGACGAACCATTGGCGGGACTGGATCCGGGTCTTGTACGCAGATTCATGCGCCTCTTCAGGCGGATAAGTGATCGGGGACATACGCTTTTGCTGACTACGCATACTCTTGAGCAGATTGAGCTCTGCGATCAGGCTGTGTTTCTCAATAGAGGCAGAGTGGTTTACAATGGACCGCCATCGGAGATGGGATCTGTTTTCAATGCAAAATCACTGGCAGAAGTCTATGACAGAATTTCCGAGAACGACACTCAGCCTGCAATGGAGAAAAAGAGACAGCCTTCTATTCGTAAAGAAAACACGGGTGCTTTTGTTCCCGCCCGTGTACATAAAGTGCGGACCATCTCTTTTGGCCACCAGATCATGCTTCTTGTAAAGAGATATTTCAAGATCCTTGTAAGGGACCGAAGGAATCTGTTTCTGCTGCTTTTACAGGCTCCGCTCATTGCGGTTCTTCTCGGTCTTGTTTTCCGCGGAGGTACAGGTTTCCTGCCGTTAAGTTTTTACTTCTGCATAACGATCTCTGCTATCTGGATCGGGGGTGTGAATTCGATAAGGGAAATTGCCAGAGAGTGGCAACTTGTGGCCAGAGATAATAATGCAGGTCTCAGGCTTACTGCATACCTTCTTTCAAAGATTACACTTGCTTCAGCAGTTTCTTTTCTACAGACGATACTCTTCTGCTTTTCACTGCAATTTATCTTCGGTTCATTCAAACTGAGTCCGGGTATCTTTCTTATCACACTGGCTGCTACATTCTCAGGAGCGATTCTGGGACTTTTTATCAGCTCCTGGTCAGGGCATGTCGGAAGAG
>CAYLVN010000343.1:0-4114 GCA_964387115.1 uncultured Fibrobacter sp. | reverse complement strand
AAATGTAGGCACCACGAATGTAAGCATGGCGACAGTGGCCAGGATAGCTACAACGAGCACAATAACGGGGTAGGTCATCGCTCCTTTGATTTTTCTTCTCAAAGCCTCTGATTTTTCCTGATAATCGGCAAGCCGGCTCAATACGGTGTCCAGATTTCCGGATGCTTCACCAGCGGCTACCATATTGGAATAGAGGTTGTTGAAGACCTGCGGATGTTTACTGAGTGCATCTGCCAATGTGCTGCCGCCCTGGATATCACCTGAAACCTGTTTTACGGAACTGGAGAGTTTTTTATTTTCGGTCTGCGATGCCAGAATATCGAGGCAGTTTACCAGAGGCAGTCCGGCAGAGGTCATCGCGGCAAACTGACGTGTGAAACGGCTGACATCTTTAAGGCTGACTTTAGGGCTGAAAAATTTAGAGAAATCAAAGGAGATATTTTTGATGGAAATCGGCCTAAGCTTCTTTTTGCGCAGAAGGCTTATCACTTCATCTTTGCTCTGAGCATTGATTTCACCTTTAACCTGCTTGCCAGCGTTTGTAACTCCGATATAGGAAAACCGGGCCATTATTTTCTCCTGAGCCTAAATATCACCAATCAATCTCATCAACTGTTCCGGATCGTTACTCCGGGTCAGAGCGTCTTTTTTACTTATCAATCTTTTCTGGACCAGCTTCAGCAGCTCTGAGTTCATGGTCTGCATGCCGTATTTCTGGCCGATTTCCATAATCCCAAGAAGCTGATGCACTTTATCATCTCTGATAAGAGATCTGATAGCCATTGTAACCACCATAACCTCACATACAAGCACTCGGCCGCCCATAGTTGCCGGCAGAAGGGACTGGCTGATGATACCCTCAAGAACCATGGAAAGCTGGGCTCTGACTGTGGCTTTCTGATCTGCCGGGAAGACATCTATGATACGGTTTATTGTCTGAGCCGCGGAATTTGTATGCAGAGTGGCCAGTGTCAAATGCCCGGTTTCTGCAATGCTCAGTGCCGCCTGAATCGTCTCAAGATCCCTCATTTCACCGATAAGTACCACATCGGGGTCCTGACGAAGCGCGACCCGGAGAGCACTCGAAAAGGATTCAGTGTCCTGGGAAACTTCTCTTTGATTGATGATGCATTTTTTGTGCTTATGGATGAACTCTATCGGGTCTTCAACGGTTAAAATATGCCCCTCACGTTCATTGTTGATTTTGTCAACCATAGCGGCCAGAGTAGTGCTTTTTCCGCTTCCGGTGGGTCCTGTTACCAGCACCAGACCATTGGGGCGTTCTGTTAGTTTGCTGACAATCGGGGGTAGTCCAAGCTCTTCCAGTGGTTTGATATTATATGGGATCTGCCTTATGGCGCAAGAACAACAGCCTCTTTGAAGAAAAACATTTGCTCTGTACCTGGAAAGGTTCTGAACTCCGAATGAAAAGTCCACCTCTTTTTTCTGCTCGAATACTTTTTTCTGAGTCTCATTCATTATGCTATATGCAAGCTTCAGAACCTGGTCCGGAGAAAGCCGCTCTGCATCTGTTGGAAGAAGCCTGCCATCGATACGCAGAAGAGGCGATGAACCTGTTGTCAGGTGAAGATCCGAGGCGTTCTTCTCGGCCATCCTTTTGAGTAAATCATGCATTGAAACCATAGGTTTAAAAACTACTATTTTTTAAGTGTAAATAAAAGTTTTCACAGAAATCATTTTTATTTCTGCTCGCTTTGAAATCAGAGATACAGCTATGAAGTTGCACCAAGTACCTCATCCACTGTTGTCAGACCGGCTTTTAATTTTTCCATTGCTATTGAGCGCAGAGTTGCCATTCCGGATGAAATGGCCTTTTCTTTAATTTCATTCGGTGACACTCTGGAAATGATCATGTTCTGGATATCTGTATTGACCGGAAGTATCTCGTAGAGGCCGCATCTGCCGTGGTAACCGGTATTATTGCACAGAGGACAACCCTTGCCCTCATAGATCTTCAGGTCTTTAAGTTCTTCTGACGTAAGATTCAGGAAAGAAAGCTGTTCAATTTTACTCTGATCCGTAAGTGTTTTGCAATGCGGACAGTTGATCCTGATTAGTCGTTGAGCCACAATCAGCCTTACTGAAGAGGCTGTAAGATATGGATCGATACCCATGTCGGTAAGCCTGGTAAGGGAGCTGGCGGCATCGTTTGTGTGCAGGGTACTGAGTACCAGATGACCGGTAAGAGCTGCTTTGACAGCTATCTCGGCTGTTTCCAGATCACGTATTTCACCGACCATTATTATATCGGGATCCTGTCTCAGAAAGGATCTCAGTGCTGCTGCAAAGGTTAAGCCTACCCCCTGATTGATATTAACCTGGTTTATGCCTTCCAGATTGTATTCGACAGGGTCCTCTGCGGTCATGATATTAACATCAGGCTTATTCAGTGAGCTGAGGGCTGAGTAGAGTGTAGTTGTCTTACCGCTACCGGTCGGCCCTGTAACCAGGATCATTCCGTAAGGAGCCGCCAGGGCTTCCTTTATGTGCCTCAGCCCTGCAGAAGGCATCCCGAACTTAGCCATATCAAGCACCAGGTTTGAGGCATCCAGAATACGCATAACTACCTTTTCACCGAAAATCGTGGGTGTTGTGCTTACGCGAATATCTATGGTTTTCATACCGGTTTTTATCTTGATTCTTCCATCCTGAGGCAGTCTTCTTTCTGATATGTTAAGATCAGCCATTATTTTTATGCGCGAAATTACCGCAAATCGCAGACGGTAGGGAAGAGGGGTCATTTCGATCAGCTTACCGTCGATACGATATCTGACCCGAAGTATGCTGCCATAGATTTCTATATGAATGTCACTGGCATTTTTACGGACAGCTTCCAGTATCAGATGATTGACAAGCTTTACTACCGGGGCTTCTGTTACTTCATTTGAGATATCTTCGGGCTCATTGTTTTTTTCCTCAGAAAGAATCTCAAATTTCTCGTTTTTTATATCGTTGAGTATAGTGTCGACATCATTAAACGACTTGTAATTAAGGTTTATTGCATCCTGAATCTCTTTTGCCGGAGCAAGTACAGGTTTGATGTTGTATCCGGTCAGGAATTTGACAGCATCAAGCATAAACATGTTTTTGGGATCACTTATGGCAACAGTCAGAGTACGATTTATTTTACTTAAGGCAATAACGTTGTACCGCTGAGCCATATCAAAGGGAATCAGTTCGACACAGCCTGGATCAAATTCCAGCTGTTTAAGACTTACTTTACCAGAGTTGAGCTGTTTTTCAATAAAATGAATGATCAGATTTTCATCGGGAATAACTCCGGTAGAAATCAGAGCTTCTCCAAGCATCCCTCCATTTATAGTTTGAAATTTGAGTGCCTCCAGAAGCTGAGCCTTAGAGATCACTCTATTTTCAACCAGCATTTCTCCGAGTTTTTTTGCCATAATTTCTTCAGTTCTATTCGGTTGGGAACATCATTTATTATATCTTTAGAGTTCTGAAATCATCAATAGAAAAGGTCAACGGCCCTTTTGTCTGCTTTTTTTGAGTGTTCCCCTGCGCATAATTGAGAAAACCATGTTAGAACTATCATCGCCTGTGCATATCACATTCTCGTAAAGTTTCTCTTTCCCGTCACAGTCGCCATTGAAAATCATATAGCGGGGTCGAAAGCATCTGCGGATCTCCTCAGCTTTCATGAACTCTGTGTTGTAAACAATCATGAGTTCAGACTTTTCCCTCAGCGGGGTTGTTTCCGATTGATCGCAGTGAAAAGATGACCCGTCAGCAAGGAGGCATAATGTTTCCCGGAATTTTATGGACAGTATCTGCCTGTTATCGGAAAACGGGTTTACATATTCAACCTGGCAATCTCCAGCCCGGGCCTGCATTCCAATGCTTGGAACCGGCCAGTTTTCAGGTCGTGTGGTACTGTCAAAAGAAGAACCGATGATACTCCATTCTTCAGGAGGTTTGTTGCAGCAGACTGGATCAATCGGTGCAGGGCCGGAAATAAGCTTCCATGAATCGGCTCTATTTAGAATCTCTTCGATGCCGTTCAGATTAAAGGGGGCAGCAACTGTCAACCTGGTTTTGTTTTTTTCGGCCCGGAAATATCCAATCAGCAGACTTT
>CAYLVN010000342.1:0-4117 GCA_964387115.1 uncultured Fibrobacter sp. | reverse complement strand
GGGGCAGCATCACCGGAACCGCTGTTTATGGCAGGAGAATTTGACTGGATGCAGAGATCGGAGGCGTTGTCTGAAGGGTATTTGACAAACCCGGGATCATCACTGTAAACACAACCAGCACCCCATCCGGATTCCTGTGCGGGTACCAGACAGTTTGTGTAAGCACTCTTGACATCAGAATCGACGTAAATGCTTACATTATCCTTGAAAATGCAGTTGGTGAAATCGACGATGCGGTTGTTTGTTACAGAGGTCTCATCAGTGAGATCGTTATTTACAACCGTATTACCGATAAATGTGCAGTTGTATACAGAGCCGAAAGGGGAGGGGTTGGGGTTAGCATTTTGTATGTCAGAGAATATTGTGTCGTTTCCCTGAAATATGGAGTTCGTGATTCTCAGATACTCTGCGCTGCTGTGATCAGAAGTCAGTCTCTCGAATACTGTAGATGAAAAGTTTCTGACAATGCATCTGTCGATAATAAGATTGCGGTTGCTGTGTGCAAGAGAAATACTTGCACAGTTATCAAGAGTAACCGCTTCAAACCTGGTTGTCCCTTCCTTGTTGTTCCACCAGAATGTCCAGCTTGGACCCGAGAGCGTGAGTACCGGGAAACTGTCCGGATCACTCCATCTGCTCATAATCGTTATGTTTGCGGCAGGTTCTATATCCCAGTCTGATTCTGTATAGATATCTAAATCTGAACCCTGGATATAAATCGTGTCTCCGGATGAGATTCCTGTAGCCGCAGCCAGTATTGATGTGTATGCACTTCCTCCATCTGCATCAACCGTGCGTTTGGCGGCAAAAGAGGGCATAGCGACCAATGACAACAGAGCAACTGTTATCAAGCAGACGTGAAACTTGAATTCTGTTTTGAGAAGCTTATTCATTGTATATCGTATAAACGCTTAAATAATTATGCAATGCTGCCTGTTTTTCTGCAACACTTAACTGAGGGAATCCAGAATGGTTTTTGTGATCCGCTCAGATAAACCGGCTCGATCAGGGAATATTTGAAGTAAATGTCAGTAACAATATGCGCTTATCAACCGCAATGGCCGATAAGCGCACCGTGTTTGCCGCTCTTATGGGATGAATGTCAATTTTGACTGGAATTTCTTGATCGTTCTTTTTCCGGAATCAATTACTGACAAGCTCAGAAAATATGCACCACTATGTACCTTTTTACCCTTGAGGTCCTGGCCATCCCATGTAATTGAATGCTCGCCTACAGAAAGTCTGGAACCATTTATTACCTTTTCCCATACCCTTCTTCCAAGAGCATCATGCAGAGTAAAACGGAGCGTTTCTTTGGCTCCGGTTGGAACCGTATACCTGATATGCGCAACCGAGCGGAAAGGATTCGGGTAAACAGATCTCAGAGCATATTTGAATGAGAGCGTTTTAGCTTTAAACATCTCTCTATATGCCTCGTCAGCCGCAACCAGCCATCTGTACTCCGTGCTTCCTGCGGCAACTGTCACGCTTCCCCGGGACTGCCATTCTCCGCTTGAGGGATCAAGCAATGATGCATTTATGCCGGTTGGGAAAGTGCCGGCTTTCTGGAGATCAAACTTTACAGTTACAGGACTTCTGCTGTTATTGGAAAAGGCAATTTCTCTGGAGATCGCGCCGTCGAATGAACCTGCTATATGATGTCCGTAAAGATGGTTTGTTTCCCGGTCAAAAACGTTCACTTTTGCAGATGAGAATGACGGGGCAGATGGGTATCTGCAGAATGTGTTTGCTTCTGCATAGCCGCAATAGAGATCCGGGAGTTTTGCACCACTGTCGGTCCGGCATATAACCTTTACGCTCCAGATGCTGCCCTTTGCCGCCTTCTTTGCTTTCGGACGTTCAGGTGACATCGCAGTCGGAACCGGAGGTATTTTCAAAGTAACGGCTTTCTTGTATGGGTTGTAAACTGAAAAGCCACCGCCGTTTGAAAAATCCAGTATCGTATTAGGATCTTGTTTGTCTGGAAACCCGGGAACAAAAATCCCTGCGGTACTAAAACGGTCAGTGCTGTCTGACACCCATGAGTAGAAATGGAGAGAATCGAATTCAGTATTAGATTCAAGTATGTCGGCCAGACGTATGTCGAAACGGAAGGGGAGACCGAAATCGGTCCACTCCTCAGGAGGCAGCTTTATCGAGAAGTCTTCTTTTAGTGATAAAGTTGTACCCGGGCCAAAATCCAATGATTGTCCTTTCAGTGTCTTAACCCAGATGAGTCTTCCTGGAGTAAAATCAAAGAGGGAAGAGTTTGACTCGTTGTACTCGCACCACCTGTCATCACTTTTATTTGAGCCATCATCAATCCAGCGGAACAGCCTCAAATACCGGGTATCGTAACCTGATACACCATCCTCGAGTAACTTGACTATCGCAGAGTCGGGGGAGGTGTTTTTCAGGTCTCCTGTGACAAAAAGGGGATACCAGGATTTGGCTGTTGTAGTAGAAGGATCCGATTTTCTGCGCTTGACGCGTCTGGAGAGGTTAAAAGTGTCCAGATGAACTCCATCGGATACTATGAGGTAAATCCTTACACCATTATCCTCATTAATCACCTTCTGGTCAGATGAAATAACCAGATTTAACTTATCACTTGTTTTACTTAGTGTGTCCGATTTCTCATGAGAAGGTGCTTCGTCACCTTTACCATACATATACTTCCAGTAAAGATTCTGGATATTGTCGCTGAGATAAACTGTGTCCCTGATATTTTTTCCGACTGTTCCAACAGAACTGGTGTCGCCAAAAGAGACTTTTGGAGGCATGGTATCGATCATCAGTATGAAAGGGTACCTCAGATCCGAGGTTTTTATGTAGGCAATTTTTTCTGAGGGATTTAAAACAGTACCATGCTCAAGGATTATCGATTTTCCGTTGTCTCTGTAGATTCTGATATCCTCAGGATTAACACCGTCCGGAAGTTCATTGTAGCGCATACCGATGAAGAACGCAGGTGTCGGTTCTCTCTTTAGGAAACTGAAACCGGTTCCAAGGGGAATCATCCCCTCGTAGGATTTTCTTCCAGGGTAAACTGATATTGTATCTGTGGTCAATGCGGTGCTTGGGTAAAGGTCGTCTTTCCACAGCACAACCGTTCCATTAAAGGCACTGACTTCTTTGGCTCCGGGCTTGAAAAAAGTTACAATTTCTCTTTTAAATGGAGGTGTTTTCAGCTGTCCTCTCGATGAATCTGTAGGGAACATCCATTTACCTTCACCTTTGCGCAGCCACAGTGAGAAGTAATAAGTTGTATCAAAAAGTATTGGATTTTCTTTCAGGTCAAGCACAGTCTGCTGACATACCGTTTTGGCTTCTACAATCATAAGCGGATCAAGGAAAAGGTCGGGATAATGTGTATTACTCCATGTAATCCCTATATTAAGACTGTCAGAGAAAGTGGCCGAATCAAGGCACCACGAAAGCTTTATTGATGCTGAAAATGTATCGAAAACAGGAGTGTTCAGTTTGATGCTGTTGTCTACACGGGTATCATCCGGCTCTGGAGTCTCTGCGCTTGCACATGCGTTTGCGGTAACCGGAGACCATTTCCCGTTTTTGTAAACCTGAGCGGCAAAATAGTATCTGGTTTCACTCTCAAGATTTGTAAAAATGTAAGATGTATCCTGAGGTGAAACCCTGGCCGAATCCTTACCTGTAAAATCGACAGTACCTGGTTTTATTTCAGTTTTGCTTATCCAGATTTGGATCTTTGTTATTGCCGGGTCGGAAATTTTCGGCCAGGACAGCTCTATTCTGCTGGGGCTGATGGCTTCTGCACTGAGGATGATTGGGTTGTCAACCGATACGGTAATAGTGGTAAATGAAGCCACGATTTCCGGGCTTAAAAGGTCGTTTTTACCTTTGAGCACAACCGCACAGTATACTTTTCTTGACTCTTCTTTAAAAAGCTCATCCTTGATAATAAAAACGTACTGATCGTTTCCGCTTATCTCATCAAGAGAGAACCATTGCGAGCCAGATCCTGTAAAAGAGAGCGATGTACTGTCTATACCATACCAGAACCCGACAGAATCGATTTTCTGGTCATCTATATCATTTATCAATCCTTTGCAATAGGCTTCATTGTCGGGAACAGTAT
>CAYLVN010000341.1:0-4134 GCA_964387115.1 uncultured Fibrobacter sp. | reverse complement strand
AGTAGCTCAGTTGGATAGAGCGTCGGCCTCCGAAGCCGAAGGCCACAGGTTCGACTCCTGTCTGGCGTAGTTGAAATAAATATTAACCGAGAAAACACCTACAAAGGAGGTTATTATTAACTTCCGTCTAAAAACCCTGGGGCTTTTTGACATCGTCCAGCCTGTGCTTGAAGACACAGAGGTATTTGATTCCAATCTTCTGAAAGAATCTATCAACAACTACATTGCTTCAGGAAAGCGTAATTTCGCTATTGACCTGACACCGTTGGATTATATCTATTCGGACACAATCAATGTGTTGATGGCGCTCAACAGGCGGGTTCTGGATGTCAGTGGTCGTCTGGCGCTTCTTGGACCGCAGCCTGAAGTGTTGCAGATACTTAAACGTGCAGGAATTCATAATATCCTGCGGGTATTTGAAACCGAAACAGACCTGTTAAAGACATCTGAAGACATCATTCTTCAGACATCCAGTTTCAAAATGGGAGATATTCAGGCTATAGCCGGATCAGTTCCGCAGGAATCGGAATTTGATCAGCTCAGGTCGGAGATAGGGTCCGTTTTTGGATCTCATGATGCTCCGCAGGCTCCTGTAACGCAGAGACCGGGGTCATCTGCACCGGTGCCTCCGCCTGTTCATCAAGAGCCGGCTTTCGGTGGATCATTTGAGCAGGAATTTACGGCTCCTTCTCAGGAGAATTTCTCCAGGCCGTCAATGCCGCCGCAGTTTACACCTCCATCACCGCAGCCGGGTTTCGGGTCATATCCGCAGCAGCCACAATTCCAGAGCCGTCAGTTTTCTAAACCCGCGGCTCCTCAGACACCTGCTTTTGAACCGGCACAAAGGGCTCCACAGCGTTCCTTTGTCCCGCCGGAACCGACAAATCAGTCCGATTTTTCATCAATGCGGCCGGAGACCCAGCGTTTTCCGACAGCACCTGTTCCTCCATTGAAACCCATGCAGCCGCATAAACCGGAGCCGTTTATCCCGGAAGAGGCGGATAAGGATCTGGAGGATTTTGAGATCCCTGCAAAGAAGAAACAAAAGAAAGTCCGGGATGAATTTGATACCAGTGATGATATCTTTGATGATGAAGTCAAAAAGAAATCTCCTGTACCGATGATTTTACTGTTACTTCTGGTTCTTGCTGCAGGTGGCGCAGGAGTGTATTTCGGATTGACCAGGATGAGCAAAAAGCCGCAGGCACCTGTAGCAGCAACATCGACTTCTGCAGTTTCTCAAACCCCGGCTCCCTCAACAACACCTGTGCCGGAACCGGTTGCAGAAGAGAAGAAGCCGGAAGAACCGCCGCCCCCTCCGCCCGAACCGGAAAAACCGGCTGTTGTGGAGAAAAAGGCTGCTCCGCGCAAGACTGCATCCAGACCTGCATCGACACCGCGACCTGCTGCAAAGTCAACGGCTAATCAGGTGACAATCACCTCTGTGCCGACCGGTGCAACAGTTACGATTAACGGTCAGAGAATGGGAATAACACCATATACCTGGTCAAAACCGGTTTTCGGTCAGTCGAATATCAGGTTAACAAAAGATGGTTACGAAGAATCTTCAAAGATAATTGAGTTTACAGGTGGAACATCAAGAGAGTCTTTTACATTGTCAAAAGCTGCTTATGTTGCGCCGCCTCCGCCCCCTCAGCCGATTGTCAAAGCGGAGCCGAAGATAACGCCACCTCCGCCTGCGCCTGAACCGGATGATTTCAGCCTGCCTGAACCGGAACCGGTAGCACCACCGCCTGCGCCTGCACCGGTAGTCTCGGGAGGAGGAGGGGATGCGTCCATCTTTATCGCATCGATACCACCTGTAGCGGATGTTTATCTTGATGGGAAGCTGGTTGGTAAGACTAACGTTTCCGAGCTGAAGCTTCCTACGGGCACCTACACTCTCAGATTTGTCAAAGGTGCCAAAGAGATGTCCAAAACGGTTACTTTAACAGCCGGAAAGAACCCGTCACAGATGGTCCGGTTGCCCTGATAAGCAGTAAATAGAAGATGCTGGATAAAAGAAAAACAAACCGGAGGCGGAAAATTCCGCTTATCCGGTTTTTTATTTTCCTTGCCGTCGCTCTACTGGCCATGAAAGCCCTGAAGAGTAATCAGGGTACTGAGACTGCCAGTGAGGCATCGATTGTGCCGCTGAGCCAGATAGACAAAGAACTGGAACAGAGGATCGAAAAGCCTCTGACAGAGTATCTGAGTCAGTTTACTCATGTAGTAAAACCGGGCGAGACATTCTACGGGATATTAACCGAGTTTGAGGTTTCTCTCAAGGGGGCGAATGATGTTTACCAGTCACTTAAGCCTCTGGGATTTCCGGCACTGTTCCCGGGTGACTCCCTTGTAATAAACAGGGATTCATCAGGGGTACTGCAAAAGCTGGAGCTGCTGAGTAAATGCAGGTACAGGTATCAGGTCTGCTGCAGTGATTCTTCAATCATGGCCCAGAAATGCTCTCTTACAGTTTCTACATACACATGCATGGTGAACGGTGTACTTGAGACTTCTCTTTCGGAGCACATGAACCAGTTCGGGGTCAGCGATGCTATCACAAGTAAGTTTGCCGATATTTTTGCCTGGGATATTAACTTTTTTCTGGATCCGCGCAAAGGGGACAAGTTTCAGATTCTTTTTGAAAAGAAGTATGCAGAAGGCAAATTTGTCGGGTATGGAGATGTGCTTGCGGCCAGGTATGTAAACGGCCAGAAAGAGTTTCTGGCTTTCGGGCTGAAGGACAGTGAAGGCAGAATCAAATATTATGATGCAAACGGGAAATCGGTGCAGAAACAGTTTTTGAAGGCACCGCTGAGTTATTCCCGGATCTCATCGGGATTTACTTTCCGCAGGAAGCATCCTGTTCTTGGCTATTACCGTCCGCACCTTGGAGTTGACTACGCGGCACCACGTGGTACCCCGGTGTATGCATCGGCCGATGGGAAAGTGTCGTTTTCGGGGCGCAAGGGGGATTTCGGGAATCTGGTCATCCTCACACACGGAGGTGCATATGAGACCTACTACGGGCATCTTCACACAATCTCCTCAAAAGCCAGAAGTGGAATGTATGTAAAGCAGGGTGATTTGATAGGAACAGTGGGATCGACCGGGATGTCCACAGGTCCGCATCTTGATTATCGTATGAAAAGGTCCGGGAATTTTGTGAATCCGGCCTCTATAATTATGCCATCAAACAGCAGTGTTGAGTCGGCACGGAAAGCGGAGTTTGAGGATCATAAGAACGCGTTATCCGCATCATTTGAGCTTCGTTTTCCGGGCAGACAGGGGTTATATGTTTTAGAGATAAACACACCGGAATCAGGGGAACCGCAGGTTCACCAGGTGATCCGGACAACATATGGCGGGGATGATGGCGGCAAGTCAGGTTCTTGAGAGGATCAGAAAAGAGATAATCGGCAGCGGCGCAGATACGCGATATCCTGTCAGTGCATACGAATTTGTGCTGAGCGGGCTCGATTTTTACCTGACCAACATCGGCGAGAAGCGTCATGTGAGCGGGCAGGAGTTTTCAGTGGGACTCCTGAATTTCGCGCACAAACAGTTCGGGCTTCTGGCAAAGGAAGTACTTGATTTTTATGGTATTAAAGCGACAAATGATTTCGGTAACATCGTTTACAACCTGATAGAGCTGGGTATCATGAGCAGGACAACTGATGACCGGATTGAAGATTTCAATGATGTGGTTGAGATAAAGGAGTTTTTTAAAGATAAAGAGTGTTTGAAGATAGATCCGGAATTTATAAAAAGAATAAAAGGTGCTTGATGCAGGTGCGGTAAACAACTATTTTTTGGTGTCTTTGAAAGTATTGTGCCGCTTTAGCTCAGTCGGTAGAGCAAGGGACTGAAAATCCCTGTGTCCGCAGTTCGATTCTGCGAGGCGGCATTTTATAATATCTATATAAGCCCTGGATATCAATTAGCTGGTATCCGGGGTTTTTTTTGGTCGCAAGTCACAAGTTGCAAGTTGCAAGTCGCAAGTCACAAGTCACAAGTTTCAAGTCAAGAGTTAAGAGTTAAGATTTTTTTTGGAAGAGGGTGCCCCCTCTTTCGCTCCAGCCCGGTTAGGAAACCGGTCTTTCGCTATCACCCCTTGTTGTCAACCAG
>CAYLVN010000340.1:0-4151 GCA_964387115.1 uncultured Fibrobacter sp. | reverse complement strand
CATTCTTTGCTACCCAGCGTGCTGCGTATGCCGCGCTTCTGTCGACCTTGGAGGGATCCTTTCCGGAGAAAGCACCACCACCATGGGCACCGTATCCGCCGTATGTATCAACGATTATTTTGCGGCCGGTCACACCGGAATCCCCGTGAGGTCCGCCAACTACAAAACGGCCTGTGGGATTGATATGATAAACGGTTTTATCGTCAAGCATGTTTGCCGGGATAACCTTCTTAATAATCTTTTCGATCATGTCCTTAACGATTTGTTCATGAGTCGCTTCAGGCGCGTGCTGGGTTGAAATGACAACGGTATCAACCCTTACCGGCTTGAGATCATCATATTCGATCGTAACCTGTGATTTTGCATCGGGACGCAGGTAGGGAATGATCTTCTTTTCACGTGCATCTGTGAGCTCTTCCATCAGGCGATGAGCGTAATGGATTGCCAGGGGCATACAGGTTTCTGTTTCGTTGCAGGCATAGCCGAACATGATACCCTGATCGCCGGCACCCTGTTCCTGATGAAGTCCCATTCCTTCTGTGACACCCTGAGAGATATCAGGAGACTGCTGATGAACGGAGATAAGGACACCGCAGCTGTTGGCATCAAAACCCAGAGAAGAGTCAGTATAGCCGATCTCAGTAATAGTTTTACGTACTACTTCCTGAAGGTCTACAACCGCCTTGCTTGTAATTTCACCGGCAACAACCACCAGACCTGTTGTTACCAGAGTCTCACAGGCTACCCTTGATTCAGGATCCTGGGTCAGCATCGAGTCGAGTACTGCGTCTGAAATCTGATCGCATACCTTGTCCGGGTGCCCCTGAGATACACTTTCTGATGTAAAAAACCGCCGCATTTGTCCTCCTGAGAAAATTGAAAAGAGAAGTAAAAAAGATCTTTAAAATAATTAATATTCCGGAATCGTTTCAAGTTTTGACTGTGAAATCTATGTCCCTACAAACCTCTATTTCACAGACTTATGTACCCGGACCAGGGCAAATTGCATTTATCCCTTGTGTATAAAGGCTTTCACAAATCGCAGATGTTCCACCAGAGTGGTGCACCTGCGATCTGTTCAATCCTTTCTGTTACAAGGTCTAAACACACTTCGTTCCTTCCCGGATAAATAAGCCTGATTCCAGATTTCTGACTAAGCTCAATGCATTTTGATATTTTAAGAACATTATTTATAATTCTGAATCAGTTCCCAAATGAGACTGGCCCCTGCAATTTGCTGAGAAATGAAACAACACTTGATATGTCCATAACAACTACAATTCTTCTGGCTTTAGCCCTGGCTATGGATGCCTTCGCGGTTTCAATTAGCAGCGGAATCGGAATGGTGAAGATGCAAATCGGGCATGCGCTAAGGATGGCGTTCTGTTTTGGTCTTTTCCAGGCATTGATGCCTCTTGCCGGATGGAGCATCGGCATTTTTGCGGCTGAATATATAAAAACATTTGACCACTGGATCGCTTTTGTTCTTCTTTTGGCGATCGGTGGCAAAATGCTCTATGAAGCCTTTACAGAAGAAGAATGTGAGGAGAAGATCAAGAAAACCGATCCATTCTGCTATACAATTCTTCTTGTACTTGCTGTTGCAACCAGTATCGATGCTGCTGCGGTAGGGGTAACAATCTCTTTTCTTGACTATTCAATCCTCAAACCTGCTTTAATAATCGGGATAATTACATTCATTATCTCTCTGGGTGGTGTTTTCTTTGGAAAGAGAATCGGGGACATATTCGGACGAAAGGTGGAGATTGCCGGTGGACTCGTTTTGATTGGAATTGGCATAAAGATATTGATCGAACACCTCTGGGCGTAGAGTCATATATACATTTCATGCGTACCAGACCTGTATGTTATAAACTTGTAGTAGAAATATTAAAACAGGTATTGACAATATGATTTCCATTTCAGATATTGATAACAATAATTATTACTGTTAAGGAAATTATGGAACACCGACGGAGTCATAAGCGGGACAGAATTCTGCAGATCTTGAAAGAGACCAAAAGCCACCCTGCTACAGACTGGATATACAACAGATTAAAAAAGGAGATTCCGGAACTGAGCCTCGGCACTGTGTACCGTAATTTGGAATTTCTTGTTGAGCAGAAACTTATACAAAAAATTCCATCACATGATAATCTCAATCGTTTTGATGCTACAACCGACCCGCATTATCATATTGTTTGTCAGAAATGCGGAGCAGTTGAGGATTTGCAGATACCTCAACAGACAGAACTGAATCAGGCCGCACAGAAAGTCAGTCTCTTCAAGGTTACATCTCACAAAATCGTTTTTTATGGAATCTGTAATAAGTGTCAAAACAAACCAAACATTTTTAAGGAAAGGGCCTCATAATGTCATCTATCAAAGGAACTGAAACTGAGAAGAATCTTCTTAAAGCTTTTGCAGGCGAATCACAGGCGCGCAACCGTTACACATACTTCGCAGGTGTCGCCCGTAAAGAGGGTTATGTCCAGATTGCAGATATTTTTGAAGAGACTGCAAACCAGGAAAAAGAGCATGCAAAGCGTTTTTTTAAATTTCTTGAGGGCGGAATGACAGAGATCACCGCGACTTTTCCGGCCGGTATGATTGGAACTACAATGGAGAACCTTAAAGCCTCGGCCGGCGGAGAACATGAGGAATGGTCAGAGCTTTATCCGGCATTTGCTGCAAAAGCCAAAGAGGAAGGTTTTGACGCTGTAGCAGCTGCATTTAAATACATTTCCAATGCGGAAAAACAGCACGAAAAACGTTATCTGGGACTGCTCGAGAACGTGGAAGCTGGAACAGTGTTCAAAAGAAACGGCAAGGTTTACTGGCGCTGCCGCAACTGTGGTTATATTCATGAGGCGGAAGAAGCGCCGAAGAGCTGTCCGGCATGTTTACATCCACAGGCTCATTTTGAAGTACTTGCTGAGAACTGGTAATATTTCTGTAGCATGACATAGCCGTGAGAGATCCACTGAAAAGTGATCTCTCACGCACATTTCGACACACCATTAAATAATACCTTCAGAACAAAAACACACAAACAACCAGTAGATTCCAACCACATATCTCTACGGAAGATATGCCATACGGAAGTCTGAGGGAGAAATCTCAATGAGCAATGAAATGATCATCATAAGAGAAGCAAAGACCCATAACCTTAAAAATCTTTCCATCGATATACCTAAACACAAGCTGGTTGTCTTTACAGGGGTCTCAGGTTCCGGGAAATCATCACTGCTTTTCGATACAATTTATACAGAAGCACAGCGCCAGTTAATTGAGACTTTTTCTACATTTGCCCGGGCCAGACTTCCCAGGCTCTCCCGTCCTGATATCGAGGAGATTCAGAACCTGTCAACCGCAATTATTATAGACCAGAAACGTATGGGGAGTAATCTACGGAGCACAGTTGGAACAGCCACAGAAGTAAACACATATCTTCGCCTGCTTTATTCCCGTTTCGGTCAGCCCTTTATCGGTCCTTCTTTTCTCTTCTCCTTTAATCATCCTGACGGGATGTGTCAGCATTGCCAGGGGCTGGGCAAGCTTGTAAAAGTAGATTTGAATCTGCTGCTTGATAAAGAGAAATCGCTTCGGGAAGGTGCGATCGTGCACCCTGAATGTAAAGTCGGTGGATTTCTGTGGAGAGAGCTGTTGTCGATGGATCTTTTTGATGTTGACAAGCCGCTTAAGGATTTTTCTGAAGAGGAGCTCAACAAGCTTCTTTATACTGAGCCTGTACCGGTCGAGAAAAAACATGGTGCCGGCACATACATGAAAAACTTTGAAGGAATTGCACGAAGGCTGGAGAGACTTACAATCGAGAGAGCCGAAGATGAACTTCCAGACAGTGAGAAGAACGCGTATAAAAAGTATTTCCTTTATAAAAGATGTGATTTCTGCCATGGGACGCGTATCAATGAACAGGCTCTGGGTGTAAAGATCAACGGAGTATCGATAGGTGATCTCTGCGAGATGGAGCTTACAGATACATTGTGTTTCCTCAGGGAAATAGAGAATCCGCAGGCACATACGGTTAAAAGGAAGGCTGAGAACATACTTGAGCACCTTGTTGACATAGGTGTTGGTTATCTCTCTCTGGACCGTCCGGTATCCACTCTCTCCGGCGGAGAATCGCA
>CAYLVN010000339.1:0-4165 GCA_964387115.1 uncultured Fibrobacter sp. | reverse complement strand
GTAGGTATTTCTATTACGGAAAGCACCCCGGCGCTTGGATTCCCAGTCACCACTGAACTCATCGTATATTGTGTTTTTAATCTCGATTTCATTGCGGGATAATTTGTCTTTATTAAAAACCATCTGTTTTTCGGCCTCTCTCATCGACCTGTGGTAATTATACGCCACAGCACCCAGAGAAACCTGCGTCATAAGGACCATTCCGGCTTTTGAGAGGGAGCCATTATAAATCTGCCCCAGTCCCAGGGCCGGAATAGCCGCAAGCCATCCTGCAACAGCCGGGTCTCTGTAGCCACCGCTTTTAATGAGCCCGCATCCTCCCAGGGCGTCAAGCACATTAAAAGCATGCACACCTACTGTCCAGGACATCGCATTGTAAAATTTATGTCTGGCTTCCAGAGCCTCCTGTTTTTTCATCCTGTATCTCTCCACCCCCCGGGCACTGTCTATTCCGGTTTCCCCTTTTACCTCTTTTAGAAAATCGAGGGCCAACTCTGATCTGTTCCTGGATGACTTATACCAGTAATATCCAAAAGAAGCGGTAATGGCTTCGAGTGCAATAAATGTACCAGCCTTGAGATAATGTCCGGTATAAATCTGTCCTCCCCCGGGCACAAGAAGAGACGCCGCACCAGCCAAAACCGGCTTAATGAGCACTCCTGAGCTGTCAGCATTCCCAAACTGAAGATCAGGTTCCAGTGCAAAGAGAGTCCCGGCAAAAATCAGCAGTATTATTCCAAACAACAGTTTTTTCATAATTTAATCCGTTAAATAAAAATAATATAATGTTCTACCGGCAGAACCTATTACGATCAGGTATTTACCATAGTAAAAAAATTAATAAGGACCTTTTATAAGATATTCACCATTTCCAGCCTCAATGTCACAATTATCCTACAAATCACAGTTGGATAAGGCTAAAAACGTAATCTGTTGAGCGCTAAGACTTTCAGACGTCTTGATCTTATCACCTTGTCGATAAGACCTGCAACGCCTTCAGGCCTTATCAACCCCAACATCTTACGTTTTTTTGCTCTCCCCATCTGCCACTTTTGGGATTATAACCTGATTTTCAGGCTTTGATTTCAACATTTCATCTCTGCAAAAAATTATTTTCAGATGATTCACTTACAATCCAATCTTAATAAAAACAACATAATTGACCATTTCCGGGAGGTTTTATGGCAGACACAACCAAGCCTAATGTACAGAATCTGGAGTTTCAGACAGAAGCCAAACAACTTCTCCACCTTATGATTCACGCCCTTTACAGTCATAAGGAAGTCTTTCTCCGCGAGCTTATCTCCAATGCCTCAGATGCCCTTGACAAGCTTCGGTTCCAGTCGCTCACAGATTCATCTATTCTTCCAGCCGATACCGAATTAGCGATCCATATAAAACTGGACAAGAACGCCAAAACACTTACCATAAGCGATAACGGCATCGGCATGAGCCGTAGCGAGGTTATTGAAAATATCGGTACAATCGCCAGAAGCGGTTCGAAAGCTTTTCTGGAAAAGATGACCGGAGACCAGAAAGCCGACTCCAACCTTATTGGCCAGTTTGGAGTGGGTTTTTATTCTGTTTTCATGGTGGCTCAAAGTGTCAAGCTGATTACCAGAAGAGCCGGATGTCCTGAAGAGCCTGCGGTGATGTGGGAATCAAAGGGAGAAAACGAGTTTACAATAAGCGACACGGAGAAAGAGGGTCACGGCACTGAAATAACAGTTTACCTTAAAGAAGAAGAATCCGCCTACACAGAAGACTGGCAGATCCGCTCACTTATCAAGAAATATTCTGATTTCATCGCCTTCCCCATCTACCTTCCAGACGAAAAGGGTCACGAAGAAATAGTCAACCAGACAAAGCCGCTCTGGCGACGAGCGCAGTCAGAAGTCACTCCTCAGCAGTACGAGGAGTTCTATCAGCAGGCACTTGGAGGTTTCGATAAACCCCTCTCAATTCTTCACAGCCGCGCAGAAGGAGTCATGGAGTACTCCTGGATGCTCTTTATTCCATCGACATCACCCTTCGATCTTTTCTCATTTGAACGCAAACACGGAGTTAAGCTCTACGTAAAACGGGTGTTCATAATGGACAACTGCAAAGAGCTGGTTCCGGAATATCTGCGGTTTATAAGAGGTGTTGTTGATTCCGAGGACCTTCCTCTCAACATCTCCCGCGAGATGCTTCAGAAAAATCCCATACTTGACAAAATAAGAAAGTCCCTTGTAGGGAAAGTTCTGAGCAAACTGAAAGAGATGGCGGAAGGGGATGCTGACAATTACAAAAAATTCTGGCATGAATTCGGCCCGGTTTTCAAAGAAGGGCTCCACACTGATTACGAAAACAAAGACAAGCTTCTGGAACTGGTCCGTTTCCAGTCCTCAATGGGAGAGAAAGATGATCTGGTCTCACTGAAACAGTATGTTGACAGAATGAGGGCAGACCAGAAAGAGATCTACTATATCACAGGTGAGAACAGAGAAATTGTTGAAAAAAGTCCTCATCTTGAGGTGTTTAAAGCCAAAAGCATCGAGGTACTCTATCTGACCGACCCAATCGATGAATTTATCGTCAATGACATCTACAATTTCGACGGGAAAGTACTCAAGTCGGTGATGCAGGGGGATTTAGATCTTGGAGAGCTTGGCAAAGAAGAAAAGGACTCTAAGAAAAAAGCGGAATCAACGTATAAAAAGCTCTCTGAACGCATTAAAAACATCCTTGGTGATGCCATAAAAGAGGTCCGTATCACGACCCGTCTAAAAGACAGCCCGGCCTGCCTGGTTGCCGCTGAGAACTCAATGGGCGCCCACATGGAGAAGCTCATGAAAGCAATGGGTCAGGAGGTCCCCAAATCACAGAGAATTCTGGAGATCAACCCGGAACATCCGCTTCTGCAAAACATGAATGCCCGTTATGAAAATGACCCCAAAGATCCTGAGCTGGAAGAGTGGGTAAAGCTACTTCTGGACCAGGCGCTCATCGCGGAAGGGCAGATGGTTTCTGATCCTATGGCCTATTCCAGACGGGTGAGCAATCTGATGGTGAAGGCATCATCAAAACAGTAGGATGCTTTTCGGTTTAAGATTTGCAATATGAGTCCTGACCGTCAACTCACATAATGGCAGACAGGGAATAGAGAACAGAGATGCCTGTTATTGCTCTTATAACCGATTTCGGAGAAAAAGAGTGGTTTTCCGGAGAGATGAAAGGTGTAATAAATGGAATCTCTCCGGAAACCACGGTAATAGATATCACCCATCGGATTGCCCCCGGTGACATCAGAAGTGCCTGCTTTACACTTCTTGCCTGCTACCGTTCATTTCCACCGGGAACAATTTTCTGTTCTGTGGTGGATCCCGGTGTCGGAAGCCCCAGAAAAGCTATAGCGGCCTCAAATGACAGATTCTGCTTTGTCGGACCGGATAATGGTGTTCTCTCATGGGCAGTTTCAAAGGAAAAAATCAATGAAGTCACCATGATATCGAACAGTGCCTTTTACCGTCAGCCGGTAAGCCCCACTTTCCAGGGAAGAGATATTTTTGCACCTGTATCAGCACACCTGGCCAGGGGTTTATCCATAAATAAACTCGGCCCATCGTTTACAGACTTTATAAAGATACCCTTCCCCGATTCTACTTATGTCAATGGGGACATCACAGGAGAGATCATCTATATCGATTCTTTCGGGAATCTTATCACAAATATCGAAAATGAGAAGATCACTCCTGAACACCATAACTCATCGATGAAGATTCTCAGGACAGATATCAGGATTCCATTCGGGAGATATTATCAGGAGTATAAGCCAGGAAGCAAGCTGTTTTATACCGGATCCGCAGGTTTTGTTGAGATTGCTGTCAACGGCGGAAACGCATCTGAAATTCTTAATGTTACACCCGGTGACCAGGTTCAGATCACCGCTCCTGATCCCATCTGATTTCCTCCGGGATTTGAAATTCAACATCTGATAGTCCGGAGTTGATCCTGGGATGCGATATCACCATCGAATCTATCAGAATTGAACCGGGCATGCTCTTTGTGACAATTGACAAAGGTATCAGGCTGCCGGTTTTGTAATTGAAACGGGTCTGCTCCAGCATCGCTCCAGTGGAATCAAACCACTCTATCACAGTGGGGCGCAAAGATGCCCTTTGAA
>CAYLVN010000338.1:0-4186 GCA_964387115.1 uncultured Fibrobacter sp. | reverse complement strand
CCAGAAAGTCTTTATCTTTAATTCTTGCTAATACTTGTATTGGGGGGGGCACCCTCTTCCAATAATTTTTATTAATCTGGTTTCCGGCCTTCGCCGGAATGACGGAGAGCAGCGGCTGTTACCTCATTCACATAAGTAACCTTTCAGCACCACCGCCACGAATAGTCATGCCGTTGAAGAACGGCATCCAGGAGTATAGTGCTGGAACCTGTCTAAACACCAAACACCTGCCTGAAGTGGTGGCTTTTGGCAACTATTTAAAGCATTTCCCTTAAAACTATTATATATTAGTAAAATATCGAGTACAAAATAAACAAAGGGCGAAATATGCTTACCAAACGTCATGTTTCCAAAATTTCACCAATTATTCTCCTCTTAACACTCCAGCTTTTTGCGATAGACACCAACTTCAAGATCACAAAAAGCACTCTCAAAAAACAGGCCGCAACATCTCAGTCCAGGGATTCACTTACTATCCAGTACGATTCAGAAGGTCACAGGCCAATATTCATATCCGGGAAAATACCAGAAAATCAAAGTTTATTACCGGGACTGAAGAAAACAGCTTTTTCTGCTCAGCAAAAAATGCGTTGTCATGCTTTTCTAACTAACATAAGTAATTTATTGAAAATTAAAAATTCTGAAGAAGAGTTGAATGTAGATATAAATGGCGAAGATACGGGTAGTAATAAGGTCACACATTATAAAATCTCACAAAAATATCGGGGTATCAGGGTTCTTGGCGCTGAAGCTACAGTTCATCTGCATAATGATCACGCAGAATTTGTCGGGCGTACTGTTGCAACACCTTCAGTTTCTCCGGTTCCGTCCATAAGTAAAGAACAGGCGATCGCATTTGCAGTAGCAGATCTGAAAAAAGGTGGTTTTCTTCTGAGGGATTTTACCCCGGAAGAAAAAGTGTTTCTCGATTACCAGGGACCAGTCTGTGAACTGATTATCGCTCCATTTCAGGAGACCGGCTCCGCTGATTGTCTGGCGTATCAGGTTTTAATCCGGCCTGATATACTGGCCTGGTGGGAATATATCATCGATGCCGGAACGGGTGAAATCAGGCTGAAATACAACAGGACCTGTAATGCAGGAGATGCAATTGCAAATGTAAATGATCTGACCGGCACGCAAAGGCTTATTCACACGTATCAGACAGATAAATTTTATATGATCGATGCATCACGTCCGATGTTCAATGCAGCACAGTCACAGATCCCGAACAGACTTACCGGTGTAATTGTTACCTATGATTATCAGAACAGATATCCTGCCACATCATCGTTTAATCTTATTACATCAAATAATAATTCCTGGGATCCCAAAGCGGTTTCTGCGCAGTACAATGCATCGGTTGCCTATGAGTACTTCCGTGACACTCATGGTCGAAATTCCATAAATGGCTCAGGAGGGTCGGTACTTTCATTTATCAATGTTGCTGATCAATATGGCGCTGCGATGGATAATGCATACTGGAACGGACGGGGTATCTATTACGGGAATGGATACAGGACGTTCAATTCGCTTGCAGGGGCTCTTGATGTTGCGGGTCATGAGATGACTCATGGTGTTGTGGAAGCAACCGCGGCTCTCAGGTATGTTGGACAATCCGGAGCACTTAATGAATCGTTCGCTGATATTTTCGGCTGCATGATCGAACGACAGAACTGGAAAATGGGGGAATCGATTTTAAAACCGGGTGTATACCCTTCAAATGCAATGAGAGACTTGTCGAATCCACATAACGGGACATATAAAGATAGACCGGGCTGGCAGCCGCAATCCATGCTGGAATATCAGAACCTTCCTAACACAACCGCTGGTGATAATGGTGGCGTACATGTTAACAACAGTATCCCCAACTATGCCTATTATCTTTTTGCAACAGCGGTAGGAAAAGGAAAAGCAGAGCGTGTTTTTTATAAAACGCTTACGACTTATCTCAGTGCGTCATCTCAATTTGCAGATCTACGTATAGGTGCACGGCTTGCCTGTGAGGAACTCCATGGGAAAGGGTCAGAAGAAGCCAGAGCTCTGGCAGCAGCTTTTGACAGTGTTAAAATATTCGACAATACACAGCCATTTGACCCTGTTGAAGATCTGCCTGTAAATCCCGGAAAAGAGTACGTCCTTCTTACAGCAGCACCGCCGGCGAGCGACGGGACGACGCTTTACATTGCAGACAGCGCGTTTGGATCACTGAAAGGGATATCAAAACGAAAGCTGGAATTCCGTCCATCAGTATCGGATGATGGAAAGACAGTTCTCTTTGTAAGCAGTGACAAGAAGATTATCGCACTCACATTAGATGGGACAAATGCAACTGAGAAAGTTATCGACTCATTACACAGATGGTCCAGATGTGCAATTTCGAGAGACGGACAGCTCTATGCGGCAGTACGTGAGGTTAATGACACATCTATTTATATAGGAAGAATGTCTGGTGGAAACCTTCAGAGATTCAGTTTGAACGGACCTGCGAACAGTTCATACGGAGTAAGTGGAGCAATCATGTCCACTGCGCTGGAATGGAATTTCAAAGGTGATAATGTTATTTATGATGTCTATAATTCCTTGTCCGGACCGGGTGGAACGAATTTAACAAACTATGATATCGGTTTTCTAAGAGGATGGAATCCGGACTCGAATTCGTTTGGAGATGGAGATGTGGGTAAACTTTTCAACAATCTGGCAGAAGGTCTCAGTGTCGGTAACCCTACCTATTCAAAGAATTCACCAAATATCATTGCCTATGAAAGTATAGATTATATGGAAGGTTCAATTTCAGTTGTTACCATGAACATGGAAAACAGAAAAACGGTAACTGTAGCAAATGCTGCATTTCCGGGGTATCCAAGCTATTCAAAAAGGGATGACAAAATCGCCTTCTCCACGATCGATTATGCCGATACTGTTGTCAAAGTCGTTAAACTGAAGAGTGACAAACAGACTGCAGATGGAAATTCGTCAATTGCAATAAGAAAGATGAAGTGGGCCGTGTACTTTGCCATGGGCAGCAGGGATGCGACACCGTCATATCAGAAGAAGTCAGCAGAAGCATCAGGAGCCGGCAGGCTGGTTGTATCGATTCTTTCCTGTAAAAATGATATACGGGCAATGATCACCGGAGCCGGTAATTCAATGGTAAGAATCAGCATATGCCGGGCCGATGGAAAAGTATTACACAGGGAGAAAATATTCACAGAGAAAGAAAAAACTCCATACTGCTGGAGTGGAAAATTAACAAATGGAAGAAAAGCCCGAACAGGTGTCTATTTCATGCGTATAGAAACACCTCATCAGGCGGCGGTGACAAAAGTACCATTTGTTAATTAGAAATGCCGTTCAGGACTTTGTAGCCCCGGAATTCCGGTAGGAAACCTCCATAAACCGACTTCATATGACAAGAGTCGCTATACCTGTTATAACAGGTATAGCGCGAATTATTAAAGGTCTTCTTTAATTTGTCGAGACTGATCTGAGACTAAAGAGGAAATCAGGCTCAAAGAGTTTGTTAAACTCGATCTTGAACAGTTTGATTGCCTTCCTGATATTTATAACCTTATCAATGGAAGGCGCCCCATCAACCTTCGTGGAAAGAAAAAGGGAGTTGTTTGCTTTTGATGGCCGATATTCAGGGGGTATCTCAAAGGTAATAGTGAATTTGTTGTGTGCCATGTTGTCAGTTATCAGTTTCAGAGTCGACTCCAGTCTTTTTTCTGTGAGAGTTTTCCATTTATTACCGTGTACCGCAATGGCAGTAAAGAATGCGGCTGAGTAGATATCGGAATAATCAATTTCATCGAGATCGTTTACGAAGAGGTAAACGACACCTTTGCATAGTAGAATGAAATTAACCACAAAAAGCGGGTTCCGTCCAACGGACTCATAAAACACCTCTCTTTGAAGAGTAACAAACCTCATTACAGTATCCAGATTCTTTTCTGATATTCTTTTGTAAAACATGCATGTTGCGCAGTATTGGACAAAAGCAATTTGCCTCTCGAGATTCTCTTTAAGAATACCCGTTTTGTCCTCCATTGCATAGTATCCGGGTGTACCGGTCAACATGGAAAACTTTCTGTAATTGTCGGCCTCAATAAAGTCACGGTAGTCATCGGCCCATTTCTGGACATGTTCCACAAATCGCTCTTCCAAAGATTGAAGCATGGGTCCC
>CAYLVN010000337.1:0-4195 GCA_964387115.1 uncultured Fibrobacter sp. | reverse complement strand
CACCTTCATTCCAAAATCCGATGCCAGCACCTGAAGACTGCTGTTTGTTATCGATGGCAGTATTGAAGTAGATGCGGGTGTGACATATTTGTTATCTTTTGTTATGGCCAGGAAATTGGATGTTCCGAATTCATCAACATATTTATGTGTTGCTGAATCCAGGTAAAGGCAGATCGGATACCCCTTTGCCTTCCCGTCAAAATCCCCCATCATTCCGGATGCATAATTGCCGGCAGCCTTTACGTGTCCGACACCTCTGGGAGCGGCCCTGTCATAATCTTTTTGTATATAGGCATTTACAGGACCGAAACCGTGTTTATAATACGGCCCCACAGGCATGCACAGGGCAAGAAACAGGAAATCTTCAGAAGGATGCACGCCGATATGAGGGCTTGAGCCGACAAGAAGTGGCCTTATGTAAAGACTTGCCCCTGTTCCATAAGGAGGGACCCATTCCATATTCCTTTTTACAAGTTCATCGATAGCCTCAAGGAAGAGCTTTTCCGGAGGAGCCTGCATCATCAGTCGTTCAGCGGTGGCCAGCATCCTGCGTGCATTCTGTTCCGGCCTGAATATCGAGACATTCCCGTTAACCTGCTTGAAAGCCTTCATTCCCTCAAAACAAGCCTGTCCGTAATGAAAACATGTTGCTGCAAGATGTAAACGCAGTTCAGGTTCGGTCTTTATCTCAATTTCGCCCCATTTTCCGTTTTTAAAACTGCATGAGACAAAGCAATCCGTCTGGGTATATTTAAACTCCAGATTCCGCCAATCGATATCTTTCATGATGAAATCCCCTGAAAAAGTACTTATGTTGCGCGTCGGGCCCGATTTCCGGGCGGCGCAGTATATTACTTAACAGATGCAGGACAGAGCTCAGGAGCCCTGTCAACTTTACCGGCCTTACTCTGAAAGAGGTCTTTCATGAGTTTGTATTTGAGGCTGTCAATCAAAGCAAGCCAGGAGGCTTCTATGATGTTGGTTGAGACACCTACCGTTCCCCATCTGCTGACACCGTCAGATGATTCAATGAGAACCCTGACCTTGGATTCAGTTCCGTCACGACCATCAAGGACTCTGACTTTGAAATCTTCCAGCTTGACTTCGCCTAAAGAAGGGTAGAATTTCACCAGCGCCTTCCGAAGCGCGTTGTCCAGCGCATTAACCGGTCCATCACCCTCAGCGGCGGTATGCTCGAATATATCATTTTCCTGAATCTTTATAGTCGCCTCAGAAAGAACTCTGCCGTCTTCCATCTTTTCCTCAAGTACTCTGAACCCCATTACAGTAAAGGGTTCCCGGAACTGACCCAGCATCTCCCTGGCAATCAGCTCAAAAGATCCCTCTGCTGCCTCAAACTGGTATCCCCGTGATTCGAGTTCCTTGATCTTCAAGAGCAGTTTTTTGACCTGAGGATCCTTTTTGTCAAGTCCGGGCCGGATTATAGTCAGCTTCTCAAGCATAGTTCCCGAACCAGCCTGGTCTGAAACTACGAAGTGACGTGTGTTACCCACACTTTCCGGAACAGCATGTTCAAATGATGCCCTCACCTTGCGGACACCGTCAGCATGCGCGCCGGCCTTGTGTGAAAAGGCAGCATCTCCTACATAAGGGGCCCTGATATTGGGAATAGTGTTGGCGATCTCGGCAATAAAGAGCGATACCGATGAAAGCATCTTGAGCTGATTTTCGCCTACAAGCTTAAAACCTCTTTTGAGCTGGAGATTGGGAATGATCGTGCAAAGGTTTGCGTTTCCGCATCTTTCCCCCATCCCGTTCATCGTGCCCTGAACCTGAACTGCCCCGTTTAAAACCGCAAGACATGAATTGGCTTCTGCACATCCTGAATCATTGTGGCAGTGAATACCAAGCGGTACCGGTACCTTTGACTTTACTTCTAAAAATATCTTCGAAAGCTCATCCGGAAGCATTCCCCCGTTTGTGTCACAGAGTACTATGCAATCTGCTCCGCCATCGATTGCGGCAGAGAGAGTGCTCAGCGCATACTGCGGATCTGCTTTGTAGCCATCGAAAAAGTGCTCTGCATCATAGATGACCTCTTCCATATTAGCCTTAAGGAAGTGGACCGAATCTTCGATCATGGCAAGATTCTCTTCCCTTGTGGTCCCTATGACATGGGTAACATGCAGATCCCAGCTCTTTCCGAAAATAGTGGCGACCGGAGCCCCGGTCTCCACCAGATTCTTCAGAAACGGGTCATCAGAGCCTTTACCCCCTGGCCTTCTGGTGCTTCCAAACGCTGCGATTCTGGCTTTCAACCCGGCACTTGACACTTGCCTGTAAAACTCGGTATCTACAGGGTTTGTCGGATTGGGCCAGCCGCCCTCGATATAATGCATTCCCAGCCCATCGAGTTTTTCGGCAATCCTGAGCTTGTCACTAAGAGAAAGGCTGATTCCCAGAGCCTGGTTGCCGTCTCTGAGAGTGGAATCGTAAAGAAACACCGGATGATTTTTGTTTTCCATAATCAGGCAACCATCGACGCGATCAGATCACCAACCTGCGTCGTACTCATTCCCATTCTGCCGGCAGACATGCTCTTTATTTTCCCCGATGCAAGCGCATCGTGTATGGCTTTGTCAATAGAGGCTCCGGCTTCGCTCTCTCCCAGATTATCAAGCATCATCGCACCCGCACTGATAGCAGCCAGCGGATTGATTACGTTCTGGCCGGTATATTTCGGTGCGCTGCCGCCGATAGGCTCAAACATGGAAACGCCCTCGGGGTTGATGTTTCCGCCCGCTGCTATTCCCATTCCACCCTGAATCATCGCTCCCAGATCTGTAATAATGTCGCCGAAAAGATTTTCAGTCACTATTACATCATAGAATTCAGGACTCTTGACCATCCACATCGTGCAGGCATCAACATGGTTATAATCCCTCTTGATATCGGGATAATCCTTCTCACCAACTTCATTGTGCGTACGCACCCACAGATCACCTGCATATGTAAGCACATTGCATTTGTGAACAAGCGTCAGAAGTTTTTTCCTGTTTCTTCTGCGGGTGTAATCATAAGCAAAGCGCATGCACCTCTCGACAACACTGCGGGAATAAACCATCACCTGAGTGGCTATTTCCTCAGAGGTCCCCACCATCGCAGCACCACCCATTCCGGTATATATACCGCCGCTGTTTTCCCTGATAACCACAAAATCGATCTGCTCGGGCCCTTTATCCTTGAGCGGTGTATCAACGTTGGGATAAAGCTTTACAGGCCGCAAATTGATGTACTGATCAAGAGCAAACCTGAGCTTCAGCAGTATTCCAAGCTCAAGGATTCCCGGTTTCACATCAGGATGTCCTATGGCTCCCAGAAAGATGGCATTGAACTTACGAAGCTCTTCGATGGCGGAATCGGGCAGAGTTTCACCGGTTCTTTTATAACGCTCCCCGCCGAAATCATAATTTGTATAGTTCAGCTTTATTCCGAATCTTTTTGATACTGCATCCAGAACCTTTATCCCTTCAGCAACAACTTCCGGACCTGTCCCATCCCCCGGCATCAACGCAATATTATAGCTTTTCATCTGAAAAAACCCTTCTTCGAGTTGTATCGGGCAGCTCTCAGCCGCCGATCAGTGGTAATTTCCGTTTGAATTTCTTCATCCGTGCGATCTTGTTCACAATATTCATATAGGCCAGTGCCGATGCCTCGACGATATCGGTGCTGGTCCCTATGCCTGTAAAGACTCCCTCCGAGGCCCTGGCTACCATTGACACCCGTCCCTGCGCCTCACGCCCCTCGGTTATCCCTTCCAGGTGAAAGCTGTCAATGGAGATCTTATAACCGACAATCCTGTCGATCGCCTTTGTGGCGGCATCAACCGCCCCATCTCCGCATGCAGCCTCGCTGTAAAGTTTTCCGTCAACCAGAATCCTTGCTGTGGCGGTCGGAATAGTACCCCTTCCGCTTGACACATTCAGGAACTCGAGCACGAACCTGTCCTTGAGATCATCACTGCTTTTTGATTCCATCAGTGTCACCAGATCATCATCGTAAACCGTACCCTTTTTGTCAGCAAGGTCTTTGAACTTTTTGTAAATATCTTCCATGTTGAATTCAGACTCACTGTAACCCAGATCCAGAAGACGAGTTCTTACCATGTGGCTTCCCGACCGGCTTGTCAGGTTCATGCGGTTCTCTTTGAGACCGACTGACTGGGGAGTCA
>CAYLVN010000336.1:0-4226 GCA_964387115.1 uncultured Fibrobacter sp. | reverse complement strand
TCATTATTTCGTATGTTTTCTTCGCCTTCAAGACTCCGTCCTGATGTATCCCGGAGGAATGGGAAAAAGCATTGGAACCCACTATCGCCTTGTTAGGCTGAACAGGCATGTGACACAGTTCCCTTATAAGCTTGCTTGTTCTCATTATCTCCTTAGTATCTATCGAAGTGGAAAGTCCAAAGAGATCCTTTCTCACCTTTATTGCCATCACTATTTCTTCCAGAGCCGCATTACCAGCCCTCTCCCCGATTCCATTGACAGTGCATTCCACCTGGCGGGCGCCGTGTGAAATAGCTGTAAGAGAATTTGCTGTGGCCATTCCCAGATCATTGTGACAATGAACCGAAATTACCGCTTTGTCAATGTTAGGAACCCTGTTAAACAGCTCATCTATGATGCCTCCGAAATATTCCGGAGTGGTGTAGCCCACAGTGTCAGGGATGTTTATTGTTCCTGCCCCGCTGGCAATCGCTTCCTCGACTATCCGGCACAGAAAGTCAATTCCGGTCCGTCCGGCATCCTCTGCTGAGAATTCCACATCCCCGCAATTACGTCTGGCCAGGCGAACACTGCTTTTTACAATTTCCAGAATCTCATCTTCGGACTTTCTCAGTTTCTTCTCTGCATGAATTCCGGATGTTCCGATAAATGTATGGATACGGCCGCGCTCTGCCGGTTTAACGGCACGCGCACAGGCCAGTATGTCTTTTTCAACAGTCCTGGCGAGACCGCAGATAATCGGTCCCTTTATTTCGTTTGCAATACTGGAAACCGATTCGAAGTCCCCTGGCGATGATACCGGGAAACCCGCTTCGATAGCATCTACACCGAGTCTGGCCAGTTGTCGGGCGATTCTGAGTTTCTGATCAACTGAGAGACTCGACATCAAAGCCTGCTCGCCATCGCGCAGTGTTGTATCGAAAATCAAGACTTTATCTTTCATATATCCTTTTAGTCCCAGTGGTGGGACCGCACCCCCCGGTAAAGGGGAGTGCGATGATTCAATTTAGTTGCCTTTACGGCCGGCGATACCCTTTGTTGCTTTGGATATCTCCTTTGCCTTCTCTTTCGGACGCAGACTTCTTGCCGCCTTGCCCGCCAGCCACATCTCAGAGTTACCCATGACTGATAGTTCTTTGTCAAGCAGCTCTTTGTAGTTGGGCTTTCCACAGGCAGTAAGAACCCTTTTTGTCTCCTTGCCGGACTTTACTGATTCGTACAGCTCTTTAAAAACCGGCAGAGTAGCTTTCTTGAACTTCGGTTTCCAGTCCAGTGCGCCGCGCTGAGCGGTTGCAGAACAGTTTGAGTACATCCAGTCCATTCCGTTTTCGTCAACAAGTCTGATAAGACTCTGTGTGAGCTCCTCGACTGTTTCATTGAAGGCTTCGCTGGGAGAGTGTCCGTTTTTGCGCAGTACATCATACTGTGCTTCCATTATTCCGGCCAGAGCACCCATGAGCACACCACGCTCACCAGTGAGATCGCTAAAGACTTCTTTCTGGAAAGTTGTCGGGAACAGGTACCCTGAGCCCACACCGATTCCGATGGCGATGCAGCGTTCCCGTGCACGACCCGTTGCGTCCTGGAAAACACCGAAGCTGGAGTTGATGCCTGCGCCATTGAGGAAATTTCTGCGTACAGAGGTTCCGCTTCCCTTTGGAGCAACCATGATCACATCGACATCTTTTGGCGGAATCACCTTTGTCTGTTCCTTATAAACAATAGAGAACCCGTGAGAGAAGTAGAGTGCTTTTCCGGGGGTCAGGTATTTTTTGATTGTCGGCCAGATCGCCATCTGTGCTGCATCTGAAACAAGCATCTGGATGATAGTTCCCTTTTTGGCAGCTTCTTCAATGTCAAACAGAGTCTTTCCCGGTACCCATCCGTCCTTCACTGCACGATCCCAGTCCTTCTTGAATTTTTTTGCCTGTCCGACGATGACATTAAAACCGTTGTCTTTGAGATTCAATCCCTGGGCAGGCCCCTGCACACCGTAACCGATGATGGCGATAGTTTCACCTTTGAGTGTCTTTCTAGCCTGAGCAAGCGAAAACTCTTTACGTGTAACGACTTCTTCCTTTTTACCGCCAAAATCGATTATAGCCATAAAAGGGGCTCCTTCTGAAAAAAAGTGTAAAAATTAAGCTGAGAGCGGAAAACAGTGCCGCAACCAGCCGATTTATTTCTTTGACTGCGCAATAGCGATTGTCCCGGACCTTACAATCTCCCTGATTCCGTAAGGTTTTATCAAAGCCACGAAATTATCGAGCGACCTCTTCTCCCCTGTCATCTCAAAAGTAATAGATGAATGGGAAACGGAAGCGATCCTGGCGCCGAAGATAGAGCCAAGTTCCACGATCTCATGACGATTTGCTTTTGTCGAGTCTACATTGACAAGAAGCATCTCACGTTCAACTATGGGTTCTTCACCGAAATCGATCACCTTTACCACATCTACCAGACGGTTGAGCTGTTTTACAATCTGCTCCAGCACATTTTCTTCGCCATCAACTATGATGGTCATCCTTGACACCGTCGGATCGTCAGTCTCGGCAACAGTAAGACTTGATATGTTGTATCCTCTGCTTGAAAAAAGGCCGGCTATCCGGGAAAGGGCACCGCTGTGGTTCTCAACCAGAGCCGCAATTGTATGTGCACTCATTTATCCCTCCAGAATCTCATTAATCGGTTTGCCCGCAGGAACCATCGGGAAAACATTCTCCTCCGATGAAACCATGAATTCCATAATCGCAGGCCCGTCCACTGCAAGACCGTCTCTTAACACCTGATTTACCTGGTCCGGTTTATCGGTCCTGAATGCCGCAACTCCGTAACTCTGAGCCAGCGCGACAAAATCCGGAACATACTTTCTTTTACATTTCTGAGTGCCTACACAATCACCACATAAAACACCACCGCGCAGACATGTCGAACTGTACCGTTTGTTATGGAAAAGGTCCTGCCACTGGCGCACCATTCCCAGGTATGTGTTGTTAAGAATGACAACCTTCACCGGGATATTGTTAATTGCCAGAGTAGCAAGTTCCTGTATATTCATCTGTATAGATCCATCCCCGGCGATATCGATTACCGGCAATCCCGGATTTGTCAAGGCAGCTCCCATTGCAGCCGGCATTCCAAATCCCATAGTGCCAAGTCCTCCGGATGTAATGAGTGTCCGGGGCTTGTTGAACCTGTAATACTGTGCGGTCCACATCTGATGCTGACCGACTTCGGTACAGATTACAGCTCCGCCGGCAGTCTCTTTCAGAAGCTGTTCAATTACGAATTGAGGCTTTATCTCCGTTTCTGACGGGATATAGCTGAAAAGCCTGCTTCCTTTATGTCTGTTGACCGTTTCGTTCCATTCATCAGGCTGCCTTGGTTTGACAACTTTATTGAGCTCTGTAAGGATGTTCCTGGCATCACCCACCACCGGAATATCAACCCTTATTATCTTCGAAATGGCCGTCGGATCTACATCCATATGAATGAATGACGCATTCGGAGCAAACTTGGCCACAAATCCAGTCACCCTGTCGTCAAACCGTGCGCCGACCGAGATGATAAGATCACTTTCCTGAAGAACAAAATTTGCTGTTTTAGACCCATGCATCCCGGGCATTCCAATAAAGAGCGGATGATCTCCCGGGAAACCGCCAAGACCCATGAGTGTTGTAGTCACAGGGATATTGGTTTTCTCAGCAAGCTCAAGCAGTTGCTGATGCGCCCCTGACAGAATGATTCCACCACCGGCATAGATTACAGGTTTACGAGCCGCTGCAATTGCCTCTGCAGCACGCTTGATCTGACGGGGATGCCCGACCAGATTGGGTTTATAACTGCGGATCGAAACACTTTCGGGGTATTTGTAGTCTTCAAGCACAGCCCTGGAAATGTCGGCAGGAATATCCACAAGCACCGGACCCGGCCTTCCTGTAGAAGCGATATGAAACGCCTGTTTCAATATTACAGGCAGTTCCTCTACCGATCTGACAAGAAAGTTATGCTTTGTTATGGGTCTGGTGATACCGACAATATCTGCTTCCTGAAACGCATCGGTTCCAAGCAGTCCGGAAGCGACCTGTCCTGTAATCGCCACCATGGGAATAGAGTCAAGATACGCAGTCGCGATACCGGTAACGATGTTTGTTGCGCCCGGTCCTGAAGTTGCAAGACAGACGCCAACCTTGCCACTTGCTCTTGCATAACCGTCGGCAGCCATG
>CAYLVN010000335.1:0-4252 GCA_964387115.1 uncultured Fibrobacter sp. | reverse complement strand
GTCAACGGCCAGGGGCACACAATCTCAAACAACTGCCTGATCCGCTGCGGAAAAGAGGCTGTCAGAGTGTGCGCAAAATCAAATGAAAACAGCTCTCCGGCAAGCAGTCTCTTTATTGAGAGCAACACTTTCATTGAATGCGGTTCAGCCCCGACAGAGGTCAAACCCCGTGTAGCCGGGATCACCATAGAGCCTGGTACAACCTGCGCCGTCCGCCGGAACCTGGTTTACGGTGAAGGGGAAGTCTTCTACATTGTAAAGTCAATCTCTTACCGTGACAATCTGGAAAATATCGAGATCTCCACACCTGCCCAATATGTGATCCAGGACAATGCAGCTTCCGGGCAGTGTCGTGAAGCAGAAGGTTTTTCCACAATAGCGGTGGAATTCTCGACACCTGAGTCGGGCAATTACGAAAACCAGTCCGGTTATGGCGCAAGCGGCTGGATGATGCGTTCGGAGGGATTCGATCCCCACATGGATGACATAGCAGAGGAAGATGACTATCTGGACCCGGATTCATTTGAAGATGATGACGGAGAGCTTATCATTCCGGGAGAAACAAACCAGTCTGACCTTTTCAGCAGGTATTTTGAGATGGATGAGTCCCAGACCATTGTAGACGAAGGGTAACTTTTACGGCCAGAGGATATTTCACCACAGAGGCACTAAGACCACAGAGATTAAAACAACAATGGAAGATGAAAGTTTTCTCTGTGTACTCCGTGGTGAAATATCCAAACTAATTTGATTCATGCCAGGCGATTTCAGCCACATTCTTATTGATATTCCTGCAGTATTCATTCAGTTTTTCCAGTACCCCCCTGGAATACTGGATTATAGCCGTTCCTGTACCAAAAGTAGACACTTCCGCTGCACTGAGACTTACAACCGCTCCGATAATCTGAGCATTTCCGCTGATTTTTGCCATTCTGTCGCAGATAATCAATCCTTTAAAAAGGCCACCGGTAATTTGCAGCTCTGCATCACTATTCTGGTTGTGAACAATCAATATTCCACAGGAATTTCCAAAGTGAACCGGTCCCACATCCTGTGTAAAGTATACCAGAGAACTGAATGGAGTAGTAAGGGTGGAAGTTTTAAACGGCTCAAGGGATCCATCAGGTAAACCAAGAAAAGCCTCCGGTGAATCGAATATTGAGCTTACTGAAGTATTCTGCTCGGCAACCTGATCCTCTACCGTTGCAAGATTATTTTTATCGACCGGGACAACCCCGTAGCCACCTACAGTTGCACTTCCCTCCAGTGACATTAGACCACAAGTGCTTAATCCAAAAATACCATTACCTATAAGATTCCCGGATGTATCGTGATCTCTGCCATCGAGTTCAATATTGCCTTTCACCGTTATTCCACTGAGTGCAGTAACCGCACCCCTTACCGGCGGGAATGGAATTGTGATATCAGGTGAGAGTGCAGCTGTAACGTTTATTGTTGAGGTAAGGGTTCCATTTTTCCCCTCACTCTTCACCCAGATAGTATCGATCTTTGCATTTGAGCTGCATGAAACCGAGAAGCTGCCATTCTGGAAAGCTACATCACTGAAAGCCTGGACATTTGAATCGGGTTCGGGCTTGAAAAGTCCCCACCTTACCTGACCGTAAAGGTGTTCTTTTCCGGCTTCAGCGATACTCAGAACCGTCGACTTTGATTTCCGGATTCCGCTTTTTTTCCTGGTATGATTTACAGAAAAGAAGAAGGCGATTAACGCGATATTGAGTACAAGAACCATTGCCAGAACCGCTACCATCGCGGCACCCTTGTTGTTAGGCATGATAAGATCCTTCCAGTTACAGCCTGTTCCTTATGTTGACTTCTGTACTTTCAGCCATCAGAACCGCACTGGGTCCTGAACCGACTTTTCCCCCGAACATGACTGTGAGAACCCGTGCCGAAGAGATCTGGTTCACAGCAGTACCCAGATCATCTTTTGGTGTAATATTCATAGTATCCAGCATTGCGCTTAACTTAACCTCAAGCCCGTTATTTTTCCTTGTCAGGTAGCATGAAGAGTCGTTTTCAATGTGCCAGTAGATGCACCCGGCAGGGTAAACCGTAGTAGCAGAGGCAGTGTAAGTTTTTGGCAGAGTCGTGGCAAGGTACACGGTATCAGGTCCGCCGGCGCTAATTCCAGTTTTGGTAATTTCGAAATATGCTGTATCAGCCTCTTTAAGGCAGACCCACTTTTCCTGCTTTATTACCTGAGCATCATTTACGTAAATTTTGTCACTTCCGGATGCGGCATCAGTTGCCAATTCGGTCTGAAGACGGTTCGAATTAGTGTAAATGAAAAGTTCATCACTGATCAGTTCAGAGGAAACAGTCTTTATGCCGTTTCCAGGGAGACCAAAACCAGACATACGGATATCCTTTTCCAGAAGATCGGAAACAGTTATGATATCACTCTGTATCTGGGCTTTTTCATTTTCGCGGGACATGCTCCTCATAAAGTACCGTTGTGATTGCAGGGCAGCGAAAACTATAATGGAGCCAACCACCATTGCGATAATCAGCTCCATAAGGGATATCCCGGATATGCTTTTCAGCCTTGATGGAAACATTTCACAACCTTGCGATAATAGTCGAAAGCTCTATAGAGTGTTTCGGGCTTTGAAGAGGCCAGTGTACATTCAGAACTATTTTTTTCTGCGTATTGCTTTCAGTTACGGTCCAGCTCCGGATGTACTTACCTCTGGCAACATCAGAATTAGTTACAATATTTGAATAATTAATTCTTCGCAGTTCTTCCAGAAGCTGATTTCCCGCTGATGTAGCAGCAGAGAGTTCTTTAGAAGCCTGATTGGAATTTACCAGCGAAACCACACATGCATTCAGGCCGGTAACCAGCAGAGCCAGAACAATCATGGCAACGATAACTTCCACAAGTGAGCTTCCTTCAATGTTGTTTCCCGCTTTCATAAGATCTCCTTTTCCATTTAACCCACAGCCTACTATCTATTATATAGGCGAGAGGAAAGGAAAAACGGAAACAAGATTTCCGTTTCAGGAAAGCAGGAATGTGATTATCTCTTTGTGCGACGTAAAATATGAAAACAGCTTCTCCTCAGAGCTGCAGTCCAGATTTTCTCTCTCCTCCGCACTTCCAAACAGTTTGACCCTGTAATAATCCAGCGCACAGGAGAGCATATCATAAACAAACAGAACATATTTAGCACTGAAACCGGCTCCGGTCTGCCAGAGATTTCGAAGCTGCCGGTCTGTAATCCTCATATAATCGGCCCATTCTGTTACAGTTTGCGGCTTTCTCTCCAGCAGTATTTTTGTGGCAAAATTCAATGTATCGGGGCTGTTTTCGCTGTACCTGTGATTGATCACATTAAGAATCACATTATCATTTACCAGATTAAACAAGGCCCGGGAGTCGAAAGTGGCTCCTTTTTCAAGAACCGCCCGTGCGCCAAGCTTAATGCATGTAGCGCCTTTATTGGGGGAACTTGAACCGGTAAGAACAATAATTGAGCAGTGATTAGAATATTGTCGCAGAATAAAGAACTCATCATTTTCTACATCATTCATGCCAAGATCCATTATGCATGTATGGAACCTCAATCCGGAGCGCAGTAAAGAAAGAGCTTCTGCACATGTAGATGCAGTATAGAGTTTGTAGATTGTTACCGGCTCGAAGAGTTCCCCGATAAAGTCCTTGAACTCAGGATTGTCCTCAATAAAAAGCAGGTTCAGAGTCTGATCTAAAAATCTAAAATTCTGATCGTTTTTAACTGTTCCCATGCCTAACTTGTGCTACCTGTCGGGATTTTTGGTTTTTTCCGCAAACTTTGGAAGTTCCTTAAGGATAATCGACCTGACATTCAAACTGACAGAGGGCCAGATATTCAATAGCTCATCATGAACCTGAACTTCCTTAATAATCGGCCGTTCTGTTTTAAAATCCTGCGGAAGAGAATCATACCTGACCAGCAAATCCTTAAGATAAAGTGCAAACTGATCATGGTTTATGTGCCTTTGATTATAAGCAGTGCTGAGTCTTGATAAAGGGCTGTCAGAAGTAAGTGCGCCCTGGGTGGTTTTGATGTTTTTAATGAAAGTGCGAGGCGATTTGAAAGAGAAAACTGATCCTGTGATTAAAATGAGCAATCCGATAATGACGCCATTGATGATAAAGGCTTTTTCCCACCTCTTCTTCTGGTTTTTCGACGACCCGTTTGTGTCAGCCAGCTTTTTAGCCATGCTGGCAATAACCTGATCACGT
>CAYLVN010000334.1:353-4256 GCA_964387115.1 uncultured Fibrobacter sp. | reverse complement strand
CCTCATGAATTGCTTGTAATGGGAACGCCCTCTTCCAGAAGCTCTATATTCTTAAGAATTACCTGTATTGGGAACGCCCTCTTCCAGAAAATCTTTTTTCTTATGAAAGTGCCAGCTGTGCCCGGATCTTTTAGAAAAAATCGAGGATATACCCTTCTGTGATTGTTTCATTTACTCTCTTTATAGCTGCTTTTCCTTATATTTTAGTATAAGGCAGGTTGATTTGCAGGCTGAGTTTCTTTTAAGAGGAGAAAAAATGAAAAGTGTTGGCAGGGGTGTCAGAGTGACTTTTGTTGCTGTTTCAATTTTGCTCTCTGCATTTATACTGCAAGCTCAAGATGAGAATTCTTCTTTTGGGTGGGCAAACTATGACGGCCAGACATTTAAAGGGCCGGTTACCGGAGGTGGAGATGCCACTCCTGTTGAAGTGACTACGTTTGCACAATTAAAGACGGCGGTCGAGTCTTCAGATGCCAGGGTGATTCATGTAATGAATGACATGGGTAACGGGTATATCGGAACAAGTGGGGATGTTCTGAAGTTCAAATCCAATAAAACTGTTATTGGTGTTAAAGCCGGGATCACGATAAAATGTTCATTTCAGATTTCAGGCGCAAGTAATCTGATAGTAAGAAACCTGATAATAAGAGGCCCCGGAAACTCCAATTCGAATCAGAACTGGGATGCTGTCAATATACAGGGATCAAACAGGATCTGGTTTGATCACTGTACTGTAATGGAAGGGGAGGATGGGAACTTTGATGTTGTGAAGGGATCTGATAACGTAACCGCCTCATGGTGTAAGTTTACTTACGTTACGGGTGGTGAGCATAATCTCTCAAATCTCATCGGGTCGAGCGACAACGAGGAGGTCAGCCATGATAAATTGAACGTGACATATGCATATTGCTGGTGGGATAACGTCAATTCGCGCTGCCCGCGAACACGTTATGGTAAAATCCATGTGCTTAACAGTTACTATAACAGGGTAGGAAGCGGGGCTTATGCTGGTTATATGTCAAACGTTCGAGTGGAAGGTTGTTTTTTCGAGAGCAATGTCACTAATCCCACGGGTCTTATCAGCACAGGCGGCAAGGCGGGGGTGTTTACAATAGATTGTAATGTGAATGGTACCCAAAAAGACGGATACAACGATCCATTTGCTCCGCCATATCAGTATACTATGTTTGCGAATTCAGTAGTAAAGAGCAGGATAACAGCCGCAAAGGGCGGGGCAGGTGCGACACTTGATAACCCGATAATGAAATACAGCCTTTCTGCTTCGGTTGCACAGGGACAGGGCACCGTTACACCATCGGGCGGAAGTTATGAAAGCGGAAAAGGTGTACAAATAACGGCAGTGCCAGCGCAGGGATACAAATTTAATCATTGGGGTGGAGATCTTTCCGGGATCACGAATCCGGCAACTCTTTCAATAAACGCAAATAAGACCGTTACTGCTTACTTTGTCGAGGATACAAAGGAATTTTACACAATAACAAAGCAGGCGTCGTACGGTGGTTCTATCACCCAGACCCCGGAGGGGGCTTCGCTGGCGGAAGGGACTGGTGTAACTTTTACCGCCGTTCCAAACAGTGGGTGGATATTCAGAGGATGGTCCGGTGATCATACCGGAGAGAATGCTTCGTATACAATCTCTTCACTGAGCGGCAATATCTCAATATCTGCGCTGTTTGAGCCAGTTGACAAACTTGTCTACCAGGCTGAAAACGGCATTCTTGAAGAGGCCGTAGTAGAATCAAGCAATGCGGGTTTTACAGGAGATGGCTATGTAAATTTCAACGCTTCGGCCGCCTCTTTATATATCCCGGTATATGCAGATGAAGCCGGCAGGAAGACGGTTTCGATCTATTATTCCAACGGGTCCGGATCAAAAAGGAATCTGTCCCTCTCTGTAAATGGCACAAGTCAAATTGCGTCCATAGAGTTTGATGCGACAGCTGAATGGACAACATGGAAAGTCATACAGGTAAGTATCACCCTGCCTAAGGGAGCAAGTACCATTACACTGGAAACCATAAACAGTCAGGACGGGCCCAATGTTGATAAAATATCACTGGAGTCGTCTCTGAGCTCCAGAACAGTCGTCGGGAGTAATAGAGGTGCGGAATTTTCTGTATTGTACAATGCTTCCTCTAAAACTCTTCATCTTAAGTTGCCGCAGTCAAGGACAACAAAAGTGGGTCTATTTATGCTTGATGGAAAAAGAGTTTTATACCGGGAATTCACACGCACTTATGCGGGGCCTGACATGGAAATACCGCTTTCCGGTCTTAAAAGCGGGATATACTTTGTCAAATGCGAGGCTGATGAATCAGCGTTTGTTTCAAAGATAATAAACCACGAAAAATCAATAAGATAATAAACAACGAAATACACGAAACATACGAAAAAGAGAGAAGCAAATACAAGGTGATCCGTAGCCTCCTTGCACTACATACACTAATCTTTTTTACAGTATTTCATTCATTCAGTTCTTCTTTCGTGTATTTAGTGTATTTCGTGGTAATAAATCCCTGTTGCTGATTTGATTGGAGAATATTTTACGATTTATCATAGCTGGATAACCATTTCAATAAATGGAGAAAATGAATATATGCATCTTGATCCTTGGGCTGAAAATAGAGTAATGGTATTCAACGATATAGAACACGAGAGCTCATCAGGATATGGTAAAAGAAATTTTATAGGCTTAACAAATTTAAATCGAGGTGATGTTTCAGGTATTTACTATACCGATGAAGGGGATGAAATAAATGTTCACTATAAAGAGTTTTGGGGTGAGTGGTAATTTTATTCTATTATTTGTAATTTTATCCAATATATTTGTTACCTTTTCTAAATGTATAGATAAACCAGATGTGGATTGTGTCTTAAGTGAAAAGTTATACATAGGAATGCAAGAGAATGAATTGCTGAAATACATGGAAGAAGAGAAGTGGCGCATTGTGCCTAAAACTAGGCTGTTTGCAGCAAAAAATATCGAAGGAAAGGATTATAGTTTTGATTTTTTATTAATATGTACAGAAAAAACAGATTCTATCAGAATATTACTGCAGCTAATTTGTAAACACAATATACGAATATTAAACAATTATTGCATTTTTTATGATACTGTTAAAGTTAATAAGATATCAAATAAGAACCTACCAACAATCCTGAAGACAAGTTGTAAAAAGATTGTTGATGATAAAAATTATAAAGGGAAACAAACTTTAGATTCTTTGATTATATCAAGGGAATCAAATAGGTAAACTCATGAAAATCAGGGGATATGGGCCAAGGGAGTAATTGGTACCGAGGAGACAAAATTTTATATTGGAATAGAACCTGTAAGACTTCCTATTGCAGTAATCAACAGTGTAGCCCAAATAGATACTTCATTTTCCTTGGATATTGAGGATAAGAGTATTGGTGACTCTGAGGGGAAAATAGTAGGTGGGGCAGAAGGAAATATTTTTAAAATATGTGCACTTGGCAATGAGATGGGCGAAAATAGTATAGTAGAGAACACAGATGAATCTCACCTCTTCCTGCATGGGCAGAAAAGAAAAGCTGTTTTCGATAGAACCTATTTAGCACAGGGATGTGCAGTAAACTTTCAAATTGTGGGTAATGAGCAATACAGGGATAAAATTGTACTGGAAAATTCCGGAATGATAACCACGAAATACACGAATCACACGAAAAAGAGAAAAGCAAATACAAGGTAATGAGCCTGTAAGAATTTCTGTGTAAATAGGATATGATTAATATACCCTATTCACAGGAGGAACGGATGGCGATCCGGACAGATTTAATTGATGAGCTGCTTAAGAATTACAAAAAACCTGAAGACATCATAGGTGAAAATGGCCTTCTAAAGGAGCTTACGAAGGCTAT
>CAYLVN010000334.1:0-343 GCA_964387115.1 uncultured Fibrobacter sp. | reverse complement strand
CGCAGGTAAAAACACCGGTAATTCCCGCAATGGTACATCTGCCAAGACTCTGAAAAGCGATCTCGGTGATTTACCTATAGAGGTTCCCCGAGACCGCAACGGAGAGTTCGAACCACAACTTATTCCCAAAGGGCAACGCCGGTTTACGGGATTTGATGATAAGATATTGTCGATGTATGCCCGTGGTATGACAACTCGCGACATCCAATCACATCTTTTGGATATTTACAAGGTAGAGGTATCACCAGAACTGATTTCTTCAGTTACCGATGCCATAATGGAGGAAGTTAAAGAATGGCAGAATCGTTCTCTCGAAGAGATTTACCCCATTGTTTATCTTGAT
>CAYLVN010000333.1:0-4283 GCA_964387115.1 uncultured Fibrobacter sp. | reverse complement strand
TTCATAAGTGGCAGAATGCCTTATTAGAAATACCCCCACCGGGATAGCCCCTTTACTATCCCTGCCGTAATCAACGAATGATTCTGTCGGATCAGAATCGTGTGTCGTAACTGCGGGATCGAAAGCCATGGGGCTGTTTACATCATATACACGACTGAAAATATCTGCAACCCGTTTATTATTACCAAAAATCAAACAGGGCGCGAGGACCTGAACAAACGAAAAACCTTCGTGGTTGAATGCTTTTAAAAAAATCTCTTTCATGTGCTGAACGGAACCGGCGTATGTCCTGGCGACAAAGGTGGCCCCGCTTGTAACAGCCAGCCGGAGCGGGTTCAGCGGTGTCGTGTAGTGACCCCGGGGAGTGAGAGATCCTTTATGATTTCCAGGTGAAGTAGGGGAGGTCTGGTTATGGGTCATGGCAAACATGTGGTTGTCAAGGCAGAGCACAGTCATGTTGAAATTGTTCCGTGCGGCATGAATGAAATGACCCGCCCCGATTGAAAAAAGATCGCCATCACCGCCGATCACCAGAACAGGAATTTCAGGATTTGCCAGGCGCGCGCCGGTTGCCACTGGAATCGCCCGGCCATGCAGTGTGTGAATTCCTGGAGTGGACATGTAAAAGGGCATCCTTGATGAGCAGCCGATGCCGGAGATGATGTTTACTTTTTGAGGATCGATATGTGCCGATGAGAGCATTTTAGTGAGGGCTGACAGGACAGAATAGAATGAGCACCCCTTGCACCAGGCGGGGGCATGTGGACTGTGGAAATCTTCAGGTCTGTAATCGTTTGACATTTAAAAACCTGGTCTGTTTAACGGGATTTTGAGATCCCGGGTGGTTTCCTGTATCTGGAAACTTATTCTTTTCACTACTCTCTTTACAATCTCTTCAGGAGTGAATGGCTCTCCGCTGAACAGAGGGAGAGAAATCGGGTCTATTCCGGTATTCATTCTGATAAGAGAACTGTACTGGCCTGTAAAGTTTGACTCTGGAACAAATAAATTGCTGCTGAAGCGGGCGATGTGCATTACCGATTCTCTGCAGAGCGGGAAGAGAAGACGCGGGTACATGGCTGCGGCTGTGTAACCTGCTTTCCTGAGGAGATCTACTGCCTCCCTGGCTGATGGTACCGTGCCGCCCCAGGCAATCAGCGCAAAATCTGCTTCGTAAACGCTCTCTTTCTCAAGGTCCCAGTCTGTCAAATTCCCGTTTTCTGCTTCGATATTATCCAGCTTTGCGAATCTCTTTATGACCTGCTCGGTCCTGATCCGGGGGACCTCTGAAGGAAAAAACTCCTTGTCGTGTTCCAGACCGGTCGCCTTCAGAATGCCCGAAGAATGGGGACCTGTCCGGCCATCTGCTGTATGGTGCTGCCCCGGGTTAAAATTATCAATTGTCTCTTTAATCATCCCCTGGGCACTGTCACCAAGAATTATGACGGGGCACCGGTACTTTTCCGAGAGTTCAAAAGCCTTGATTGTGGTATGGAAACAGTCTTCTGTATTTACAGGTGCTATTACGATCCTTGGCGCTTCACCGTGTCCTCCGAAAGCGGCCGCCAACAGGTCATCCTGGCTCTGTTTTGTGGGCATTCCGGTAGAGGGTCCTGCCCGTTGGACATCTACAATTACAACCGGGATTTCCGCCATGGAGGCATACCCGATAAACTCCTGCATCAGTGAGAGACCGGGTCCCGATGTGGCAGTCATCGCCTTTACACCTGTAAAGGAGGCCCCGATAACTGATCCAAGTGCCGCGATCTCATCTTCAGCCTGATAAACCGCTCCGCCCGATTCCGGGAGAAGCTCTGTGAGATACTCACCTATGGCAGTTGATGGAGTGATCGGGTAAGAGGCATAATAGCGGCACCCTGCGGCAAGTGCCCCGAGACTGATGGCCTGATTGCCCTCAAGGATAATACGGTTACGGTTTTTTAAAGGTTGAACTGAAGTCTGGAATAGTTCGATACCCTCAAGGTGCTCTTTTGACCATTCTGCTCCCGTGTGAAGAGCTTTAATATTGTTTTCCAGATGTCTCTTTTTTTCTTCTGAGAAATGTCTTTCAGCCGCTTTTTCCAGATATTCAAGGGGTAAACCGGCAATTTGTGAAAAGATGCCCAGGGCAATGATCGATTTGAGCACCGGAAAAGAGGGGGCGATTTCAGACGCAAGCATTTCAAATGGAACAGAATAGAGCCCGGAGTACTCTGAGAGATCTCTGTTTTCTTCTGAACCGGATTGGAAAAAGAGCAGGGAACCGGGTTTAACCGGTATTGAAGTCATCGGTGGCTGATAATCCGCAGAGAGAGAAAAAAGAATATCGAACGACGAGACGGGGGAGGTGATCGTTTTTTCGGAAATAGTTATGAGTGCCTCTGAAGAGCCGCTGCGAACACTGGCTGGTATGCTTTTAAAAACAGAGGAGTAATAGCCGGCAAAAGCGGCAGAATGTAAAAGAATGTCTGCGGAAGTCAGTATACCATATCCTGCTTCACCGGAAATTTTGATTCTCAGAGTTTTGGGATTTTCAGGCATCGGGGAATCACTGTAAGGTTCAAAGTTTATCTGGTTTAACCTGAAAATCGCGGCTGGATGAGGCAAAAAAGCGTAACCTGTAGAGCGCTGAGGCTTTCGGATATCTTGATCTTACCACTTTGTCGATAAGACCTGCAATGCCCCCAAGTCTTAACATCTCAACATCTTACGGTATTTGTTCTCCCCAATTGCGACTTTCAATTTTAATATGTATCCTGCGGTGAGCTAAAAGCTAATAACAGAGGACCCTTAGTGAAGGCGCTCGGGTTGAAAATACGTTGATATGGCTCATAAATTGCGTGTCGCTATTGAAGGGTTCCTTTAACCTGAAAATCGCAGCTGGATGAGGCAAAAAAAATCGTAACCTTTTGAGCGCTAAGGCTTTCAGGCGTTTTGATCTTATCACCTTGTCGATAAGACCTGCAATGCCTTCAAGCCTTATCATCCCAACATCTTACGTTTTTTTGCTCCCCCCATCTGCGATTTTCAGGTTTAAAACTCATTTTACGCTGTGGCCGGCTGCGAATTCTACCGTGCTGTTGTTGCACTCAATCGACGAATCAAAACAGATTCGCCTCTCTTGTGTGCCAGGCCCGGTGAATTTCCGGTTGACCTACTTTGAAAACCGAAAATTTAGAGTCCCCTGACGGTAATATGATCGCTAAGGATCGGAGCGATATATGAGAATTTCAATAAATCAGGAGTGTTGCACAGGTTGCGGGGTTTGCGTGAGTTATTGTCCCGATGCGTTCCGGTTTGACAGAAGAGGAAAAGTGGTGGTGCGCTACTGGGATGTGCCCGTGAATATTGAGCAGGATTGCAAGGAGGCTTCGGAGATATGTCCCAGTGAGGCAATAGATATAGTACTGCTTTCATGAGTGAAAAAAGCGGGTATTATACTTTGGGGCTGCGGGTTGCCGCCTCGAGGATCCTTTGAATAACAGTGAAAACCGAAAGTGCTGAAATTGTAAGCAGGACCCAGAACATCACTGTCTGCCCGGTCAGTAATCCTGCCGACAAGAGGATGAGCCGTTCGGGGCGCTGCAGCAGGCCTCGTCTGCACTCCACGCCCGATCCTTCACACCTTGCCTTCACATAACTTACCATCAGAGATCCGCTGATCCCTGTAAAGCAGAGAATGATTTCAGTATGGTTTATAACCGGGTTTTTTAAATAGAAGAGAAAGAGTCCTGCAAAGAGGAAGATTTCGGTAAGCCGGTCGCAGCAGGAGTCAAGGATTCCGCCAAAAATACTCTTTTTTCCAGTCTCCCTTGCCAGTACTCCGTCAAGACCATCAAAGAGCGATCCCGCAATGACAAGTACAAATGCGATTCGCCAGTCTCCTCTGTTTACAAAGCAGGCGGAGACGATAAAAAACAGAAGGCCGCTGATTGTGATGTGATTCGGGTGAACTCCGAATCGGGCAAGAAAAAGTGCAAAAGGGCGCAGAGTCTTATTGTATAGTGGTTTAAGAGGCTCTAACATTATTTGTTTCCTGTTAATTTCATACTGTTGTGAGGTAATCAATATAAATTGAAAACTATAAAGGGGACAAAATGATAGTTTATGTGCCCTGCCCTGATATAAGTAACAGGTAAATAGGTAAATTAGGTAAATAAAGAGTCTTTGGAAGAGAGTGACCCCTCTTGCATTTTGTGTCTATTTGTCTTTATTCTGACATCTGTCATCTGGAAGAGGGTGCCCCCTCTTTCGCGTAAGCCCGTCGAGGACGCCGGTCTTCC
>CAYLVN010000332.1:1944-4292 GCA_964387115.1 uncultured Fibrobacter sp. | reverse complement strand
TTTGTAGAGGTTGCCATCACCGTACTCCGGCCACCTGGATTTTGTAAATCTTCCATCTATACACTCTACAGCTACGAAAAGTCCTTTAAAATTACCATTGAGGTATAACTTTATGTAGGCTGTGCGGGGACTGTAGATGCCCATCTTTCTGAAAAGCTCATAAGAGAGCATATCGTGCATCTTGCTCTCATCAGAAGACATGGAGTGCAGATTAAGTTCCTTCATCTCATAAAACCTTGTCGCATCTGTATATTTATTGAATTTCACTTTCATGGAAAATTTCCTGCATTCCGGTTTGTCAGCCCTCGTTCCCTCCTCATCAAAGCAGTTGGGCAGAGAATAATCAGAGCCTTTGTACCTCAGGCCGACAGTACCGTAAGATTCACCATTAAATTCCATCTGTGCCGGAATGTAATTCTCAAGAAGAGCATCTCGTTCCATGATAAGAGAATCTTCATTGGTAATCGTGAAATGATATGAATGCACCTGTAAGGGATTAAACACATGAGCCCTGGGGTCGGGACGCATACCAATGAGAAGATCCTCAGCCATACCGAAAGTTTCATAGTCCAGAGGGAAATACTCATCGTGCCTCAGCAGCAGCTTTACCGATTCTGCCGCTGCGCTTTTTCTGACTGATGTTCGGGGTATTCCATAACTGAACATGCAGTTACTTCCAGACATGGCCCAGGTCCGGGTAATCTGCCTTGGCCCCTCTGAGAACCTGACCAGATAAATTCCAGAGGCTAAAGAAGGTACCTTGACAGTTTTCTTTTCTGCATTCAGCCTGGCTTTCAGGACTACAGTACCATTGAGCCTGAAGATTGAAAATTGATCTACAGACTGCGCCTGCCTGAAATCAAAAATCCGCTGATTGGCATAGTAACGCACATTTGCCTTTCTTGATACATCGGGTACTACTCCAGCGGAAAGCTCTCCCACATCAAGAGAAAATCTTCCCTCTGAATCCGTAGTGGTCCTCACAGATGTGTAGCCGACAGAAACTACTGCATTGGCCACCGGCACACCTGTATCATTACCATTTACCACCACACCGTTTATTGTTTCCGCATAAATCTGGAAACAGGTAATTAAAACTGCCCAGGTAAGCGCCGCTGATTTTATAATATTTATGTTCATAATACCTCTAAACTTTAGTAGCAGGAAGGAGTAGATCAGTTTATTATATAGTAAGACAGATAACTTTGCAGTAAAACCAGTCTGGAATGAAAAATTTAACCGGATTGTCCACACCGCGTAAATTAATTTGCTCTTTTACCTTCAATACCAGTTTTTTTATGAATAAAACGCCTCACACAAGATGTGATATACTGCTGGCCTATCCTTCAGAATCTGTAAACATTTTCGGATACATGATTCCTCTTGGCCTCTCCAGCATTGCCGCTGTTCTCGAAGAGAGTGGCTATAATGTCAAGATAATCGACTTCTCAACCTACACGGGAGACTTCCGCTACGATCTCCTCCTTATGAAACCCTCGATAGTCGGCATTGGAGGAACAACACCGACCCGAAAGGGAAGTTTTCACATTGCAAAGCTTGTAAAAGAGGTCTCTTCTCACATCCCAGTGGTATATGGGGGTATACACGCCTCATTTACAGCGGAAGACACTCTCAGCAATATTCCTGAAATCGACTATATCATAAAAGGTGAGGGAGAATTCTCTTTCCTGAAACTTGCAGAGATTCTCACCGGCAGAAGAGATGATCCACCGGGTTCGATCCCCGGTATAGCATTCCGTAAAGATAGCGGTATTTTCAGCACTAAAGCTTCCCGGGTCGATGACCTGAACATTCTACCCATGCCGGCAAGACACCTGTTTGGGAAAAAACCGGAACTCAAACTTGATTTTTTTAATCTGCCTGCAGAATTCATCATGACCTCGCGTGGATGTCCGGCCTGCTGCAGCTTCTGTTCAGCATCCAGGATGTTCCCCGGCGGAGTCCGCTTCAGGAGCGCGGAAAAGATCGGCCAGGAGCTTGAATCCATCCTCTCCCAAAGCGGCATCAAGGCACTGAAAATCTTTGACAGCACCTTTACATCCTCAAGAGAGCATGTTGAAAGCTTCTGTGCTGTGGTCAAAAACTTCAACCTTCTGTGGGAATGTGAAATCAGGGCCGATGACAACATAGACCTGCCCCTCCTCAAACTGATGAAGGAATCAGGGTGTTGTTATGTCAATATGGGACTTGAAACCACCAGCGAAAACCTTCTGGCCAAAATGGGCAAAAAAATTACGGTCGCAAAGGTGGAGCAGGTGCTCCAGTGGTGTCGCTCACTTGAAATCAAAACGAAGGTATTCTTTACTTTCGGTCATCTGAACCAGAGC
>CAYLVN010000332.1:0-1934 GCA_964387115.1 uncultured Fibrobacter sp. | reverse complement strand
AGAGCAGGCAGGAGTGCTTTGATGACATCGCCTACATGAAAAAAAGGAAAGAGGAGATCGATTTTTTTGCTACTACCGTTGGTCTGAGAATCTATCCCGGTACTGCACTGGAAAAAGCTGTGAGTAAAGAAGGCCTGCTGGATTCAGATTTCTCCTGGGCAAATTACAACCCTCCTCTTTCCAATCTCATGCTCCTGGAGTTCGGTGATGTTTTGATACTGCGCCAGAAGCATCTTGGCATCTCATTTCTCTCATCACTTATCATCCGCCTGCTCTCTCAAAAAACTGTGCTCTCGCCTGATTACATCTTCAATATCATTATCCGCCAGGGAATATCAAACCTCTTCAAATCTCTGCTCCTGAAAGTGCTCCACACTTTTCACATCCTTTTATGGTGGTTCAGAATCGGAACCGGGGTTATTGATTTAAATAGCCAAAAAGATGATGCAAGAAAAGTGACGGAAGCACAGAGCTGAAAATCCAGAAAACACAACGACAAGTTAAGATTGAAGTGATTGATATGCCTCAGGAGTGCAACCTGTGCAAAAAATAATGTTGGCATATTAATTGAGACCAAAATCAGCAATCATTCAACACTTAGCTTGGAGGTAACAGATGCCAGTACGAACCGGCGAAGCGCTCTGGGAAGGAACGCTGATGAATGGTCAGGGTGTAATGAAGGTGAAAAGCGGTGCCCTTGAAAGCCCCTATAATGCAGCCATGCGTTTTCAGGATCAACCGGGTACAAACCCAGAAGAGCTTATAGGAGCAGCTCACGCGGGATGTTTCTCAATGCAGTTTGCACACCTGCTGGCCCAGAGCGGTTTTACCGCTAAGCAGATTCATACCCGTTCCAGAGTACATATCGAAAAAGAAGAGAGTGGCTTCAGCATCACCAAGATCGACCTATTTACAGAAGCAACTGTTCCGGGGATTTCAGATGAACTTTTTCAGGAACTGGCAATGAACGCCAAAAAGACCTGTCCGGTATCGAAAGCTCTCTCTGTTCCCATAACTCTCGAAGCTGTTCTTAAAAGCGAGAGCCGCCTGTGATTAAACTTTTCGATCAAATGTTAAGAGCTGCAAGATTCGATTCACATCTTTACGAAGAGGTTGAGGCCGATTCAACCGCACTGGTTCCGGCGATGACTGTCGTTGTGATCTCGAGTATTGCAGCTGGAATCGGCACTATTACTGAGAGGGGACCATCGGGAATAATAATCGGAACTCTCACCGCACTGGCCAGCTGGTTTATCTGGTCGTTACTTACCTATTTCATCGGAACAAAACTTCTCCCAGAGCCACAAACCAGAGCCGACCCAGGCCAGCTCCTGCGAACTATTGGATTTTCCAGCTCACCGGGTGTCATAAGGATTCTGGGTGTTATTCCAGTGTTTGGAATAGTAGCATTTGCTGTATCGGCGGTATGGTCCCTCATTGCCATGGTGGTCGCAGTACGGCAGGCACTTGATTACACCAGCACTGTAAGGGCTGTGATGGTCTGCATACTGGGATGGATTTTCCAGATAATTGCGCTTGCACTGCTGTATATTGTATTTCCTTAATACCTGACTTATGCATCCGGATCAGGGTGCATAAGTCAGATAATAACCAGGAGGTAACATGAAACTTCACTACAGTTGGAAAGACTTTAATTCTGCTCAGAAGAAAGGAATTATCTCTCTTGCGGCAGTGCAAATTCTTCTTCTCGCCACCGCACTCATAGATATAGCCATGAGACCAGCCCATGAAATAAAAGGGAAAAAACTATGGTGGGTGATGGTCTCATTTATCGATTTTCTGGGCCCCATGGCTTATTTTATTTACGGAAGAAAGAATCCGGATGACCGCAAGGATTTTATCTGATACCTGTCTTATGTATCCGTACGGGCGAAATAGGTATAAGCCAGGGAGCGGGGTGTGGTGGTCTTTCT
>CAYLVN010000331.1:0-4308 GCA_964387115.1 uncultured Fibrobacter sp. | reverse complement strand
CCAGATATGGGACAGCTTACGTACCCATGGATGAATCCCTGGCACGGATCTGCCTAGACATTGCCGGAAGACCCAACCTCGTTTATTCTGTCAAGCTCACGGACCGAAAAATAAACGACTTTGATTGCGATCTGGCTGAGGACTTTTTCAAGGCTTTTACTGACAACTCCAGATGCACACTGCATGTTGACCTGCTCCGTGGCAGAAACAGCCACCATTCACTTGAGGCCGTGTTCAAAGCATTCGGACGGGCACTTTCAGATGCATGCTCAATAAACCGGCGCGCCAGTGATCAGATTCCATCAACAAAAGGCATGCTCTGAAAAGATGTACCGACACTCTGTAAAGCTTATCTGCTGTATATTTACGACCCTCAGCCTTATTGCGACGGACCTGTTTGCACAGGAAGGCCCCGAATATGCTATTCTTAAATCAATCAAGGCTCCGCAGGATCTGCTCTTTCCCCATTTTCCGCCCAGATACTGCGTGCAGGTACAGCTTTCCGGTCCGGTTGCTGAGGAAATGACCGGTACTATCAATAAACTTCAGTTCGAATCGCCTGTATTCAGGGAATCATTCAACGGGAAAGAGTTCAACCTTTACCTTGCTAATTCCAATTATCCGGAACAGACCAGAGAACTTCTTTCGGGTCTTTTAAACCCGCTTGAACTTATCAATATAGCCGTTGAATCGGTGATAAAGTACAAATCAGAGAACAAATTTGCCGAGCTTAAAGATCAGACATCAGCTTCTCATGAGATTTCAAGCGTAAACGGCAGACCTGTTTATAAAATCCGACTCATACCCAAAGGGGACTATTTCAGCTATTCCTATAATGACAATGGGGCATTCGTTGAGGAATCGTGGTTGAAAGAGCTTACAGTGGTAGTCGATTCCGCTCTGAGCCTTGTCTATGAACTGAGCGCCACTAAACAGCAGAGGCAATTCAGTGTTGATGCTCTGGAGAAACCCAGAGCCAGGGAATCGGTTGTAAAATACATTTTCAGCTATGAATTCTGGACCGGGGTTCCCCTTCCATCAAGGATGGAGTTCTTCAGTGATGGTGAGCCAGTGCTTGATATCAGTGCTGTTTACGGGCCTCTGGGGGACCAGATCGTTTTCACAAGGAAAACGATCTGTGTTTATCAGGGATCTGAAAAAGCATGTCTTGAGCTGGCACACACAGACTATTCACGCAAAGCCTGCCCGTCTGCAAAAAAACACAACTCACGTTTTTACAACCGCAAACTCGAAAAAGCCGCATTGCTTTCAAAGAAGGCCGTTGACCAGCTCAGAAACGGCAATATATCTGTTTCTACCCGCGTATTAGAAGAGCTGGTTGAGAAATACGGAGACACTCCCCAGGCTGTGGAAGCCAGACGGCTGCTTGTAAAATTACCTCCTCAGTTGAGGTAAACATTTTATTTATAACGGATCTATCATATTTCTACTATTTTTAATGGTAAATTCCCGATAATTATGATAAATTATTATTTCTTAGATCATTTCTATTACAATTACGTGTTTTTTGTCCTTAGAAGGAGGAGCTATGCTTCCTGTTAAGGTCCTTATTACAGGGATACTTGTCATTGCAGTTCTGGCCGGATGCGGAAAGAAGAAGTCACAGGAAGATGAATTCGCCGAGACTCCGGCCCTGGAGACCTCATCGTTAGATACTCCAGATATTTTCGATGAATTCTATAAAGACGAAACCGAAGCTCCGCAGACCTATGTCGAGCCGGTGGAAAAGAGCAAATCTGTCAAAAAAGAACCTGTTCAGGTTCCTTCAGCTTCTTCATTCGCAGAATTTTCTGATAACGGCAGATATGTTCTACAGATATCAACTATCAGATCCAGGACTCTTGCTGATGAAATTTCATCTCAGCTCAATGCAAAGGGATATCCCGCCTATGTAGCAGAAGTATCCGACCCTACACCCAGTCTTCCGGGAAAATATTACCGTGTAAGAATAGGTGCATTCCGGAGTGTATCAGCCGCAAAGAATTTTGGAGAATCGGTATTGGTTCCCGGCGGTTACGATTTCTGGGTTGATAACAAAGCAAATGATAATGTTGGAATAGAGGGATACGGCATGGGAGAGGGAACATCTTATGAAACCTCTTATGGAACTTCTTTGTCCACACCCACACCTTCGCCAGCACCTGCATTTGTGCCTGCACCCCAGAGTGCTCCGGCAGCCCAGCAGCCTGCATCCTCTCCGGTAACGCAGGAAACCATCTCAGTACCAGTCAACCCGGCACCTGCAGCCTCCAGCCAGCCATCGGTTGAGCCGGCAAATCCAGCAACAACACCTGTACCTGCTGACGCTCCAGCAAAAAATGATGCGGCGGGTTCAGAATGGGGAGATGATTGGGAATCTGAGTGGTAATAAGGTCACTTCTATGCAAAAATCAAGGGATTCCGGTGTATACCGGGATCCCTGTTTTTTAGTGAAATGAAACAGAGAGATTAAACCTGAAAATTGCAGCTGGATAAGGCAAAATCCCGTATTCGTACATCTCTATAGTCAAATACTCAGTATGAGCAGCTTTTAAAACTAAACGGAAAAGAGTTTATTATCATGCCCTCAGTAGCACTTCAAAACCTCGGATGCAGCAAAAATCTCATTGACGGAGAAAAAATCCTGGGATTTTTTAAATCCGCTGGATTCCAGCTGACAGAGGATCTTGAGGAAGCCGAAATCATAATTGTAAACACCTGCGCGTTTATACGCGAGGCACAGGAAGAAGCAATTGAAACCATACTGGAATCAGCCTCCTATAAAAAAGAAGGCAGATGCAGGACACTTGTAGTCACGGGGTGTTTCTCTCAGCGTTACAGGGATGAAGTTGCCGTTCAATTTCCAGAAGTTAACCTGTGGGCAGGAGTAGATGACTGGGAGGAAGTGCTTAATAAATATTTCCAAACAGAAAGTTCTCTCTCCTTTGTAAGAGAGCTCTCTGAACCGCTCTCTACACAGTACCTGAAAATTGCAGAAGGATGTTCACACAGGTGCTCATTCTGTGCTATTCCATCTATCAGAGGGCCCTTTAAAAGCAGGCCCGTTCAATCGATAATCGATGAAGCCCGGTGGCTTTACAGCAAGGGTACAAGGGAACTGATCCTGGTCGCACAGGATACATCTTTTTATGGAAGAGAATCCGGCTTTAATCTTGCTTTACTGCTTGAAGAAATTTTAAAAAAGACGAAATTTCCATGGATACGCATGATGTATTTACACCCGAAATTTGTCGATGAATCTCTTCTAAAACTCATTTCATCAGAGTCGAGGATCTGCTCTTATTTTGACATCCCTTTGCAGCATATCTCTGATCCCATTCTAAAGAGCATGCGAAGATCTCCCCTTTCGGCGGATATTTACAGGCTGATTGACAGGATACGGGCATTGGTCCCGGGTTCCGCACTAAGGAGCTCTTTTATTCTTGGATACCCCGGGGAAACTGAAAAAGATTACAAATACCTTCGTGATTTCATAGAGTTTGCACGTTTTGACAAGCTTGGCGTATTCCCCTACTCTCCTGAACAGGGCACAGATGCTTTCGAGTTGAAGAAACGCCCCCGGAGCTCTACAGCCCAGAGACGCTGCGAGGAACTGATGCTTCTGCAAAGAGAGATAAGCAGGGAGATAATGGAAGAGAAGATTGGAACGGAGATCGAAGTGATAATTGACACGGTTTCTGAGGAACCGGATTATAACTTTGAGGGAAGGTCCAGGTCTGATGCACCGGAGATCGATGGGAAAGTCTTTATAAGCAGTGGTAGCTTTGAAACGGGATCTATTATCAAAGCAAAAGTGTTCGGAGCGAATGATTACGATCTTTTCTCCGAGCCATTGAAATAAACAGATCATTTTTAGAAAACAAAGGCAGGTATTATTTTCTGATACCAGGAATGTAAAGGAGTATAACGCTATGCCTACTTACGAGTACAAATGTGAAAAATGCGGTCAAACTTTTGAAGAGTTCCAAAGCATAAACTCAGAGCCACTCAAGAAGTGTAAAAAAGAAGGTTGTGACGGTTCTGTGAAACGTCTTTTCTCTCCGGGTGCAGGATTTCTGTTTAAAGGCAGCGGTTTTTATATAACCGACTACCGCTCCGATTCATACAAAAGGGGAGCCAGTAGCGATTCCAGCACCTCTAAAAGTACTTCAAACTGAAAAGCAAATTGCATGTTTATAGATGAAACAGTAATAAATGTCAAAGCTGGAGATGGTGGAAACGGTTGTTTTTCCTATGAGCGGCTGAAGTATAAGCCCAGAGGGAGTCCTGATGGCGGTGATGGCGGGC
>CAYLVN010000330.1:0-4309 GCA_964387115.1 uncultured Fibrobacter sp. | reverse complement strand
GCCTGTATGTTCTGCAGGACTCTGCCGGCAATGTCTCATCAGTTTCAATTGCTCCCGATGGTTCAGTGGATTTTGATATCTATCCGATTGTAAATTGCCCTTTCTGCGCCAGAATGCCATTACTCCCCAAAACAACAGAGTATCTGTATATATTTCACACTCTTTCCGGAGGATATGATACACTGTTTTTTTACATTGACGATCAAACATATGTAAAAAGGAACAGGATACAGAACCGTCAAAAAAGACATGAAGCTGATAAAGAGGAAATGTTCGATCTGACAGGAAGACCGGTGAATATGAGAGTAAGAAATCCACAGAGAGTGGTAATCGCAAGAAGTAAAGGTGTGGACAAAAAGTGCCGGAAAGTCATAAAACTCTCCTGTGACCGGTAAACTGGAAGAACTGATCTGTTCTGTCTGAAAATGAACTCCTCAGCTTTCTGCTTAAAAAAGCCCTACGATTTATTATTTTAAGGATACTCCTGGTAACTTTCCTTTCCGCGAAAAATCCATAAGCGCTGTTTTTCATGGATCGCAGAAAGGGTAAGCAGCCTGGATCAAATCCGGGTCGGGAGTACAGCGAAATACCGGGTGCATAAGTCAGGTTAAAGCCGCGACTTTCAGGATCACCACAGAAGAGAGAAATAGAAAGGAATATTCCATAAATGGCAACAGAAGAGCAGTTGGATTACGGTTCATCATTTGAAGCGACTCTTGAGAGAAGTAAAAAACTTGAACAGGATCTTCAGAAGCACCCTGAAAAGTATAAGGTCCTCACAGGCGACAGGCCAACTGGAAGACTCCATATCGGTCACCTTTTCGGCTCGGTTCAAAACAGGGTACGTCTTCACAGGATCGGTGTACCCACATTTATAGTTATCGCCGATTATCAGGTCCTTACAGACAGAGATACATTCGATAAAATCTCCGAAAACATCAGGCAGTTGACTATCGATTACATGGCCGCAGGCATAGATGCAAATGACGGGAAGACATTTATCTTTCCGCACAGTCACGTGCCGGAACTGAACCAGCTTCTTCTCCCGTTTCTTACTCTTGTTACAAACGCAGAACTTGACAGAAACCCTACAGTTAAAGAGGAAATACTCGCGTCGGGCCAGAAACGGATCAATGCAGGCATGTACACTTACCCGGTTCATCAGGCCGCGGATATTCTTTTCTGCAAGGGTACGGTTGTACCGGTGGGCAAGGACCAGCTCCCGCACCTTGAACTGACAAGAACAATCGCCAGACGTTTCAATGACAGATTTGCAGGCAATAAGCCGGTATTCCCTGAACCGCAGCCTCTTCTAAGCGAAGCGCCCGTGATACTGGGTCTGGATGGCTCACAGAAGATGAGCAAGAGCAGGAACAATGCAATAATGCTGAGTGCTGATGAGGATGAGACTGCAAAATTGATCAAGAAGGCAAAGACTGATTCTGAAAGAAATATCACCTTCGATCCGGTAAAGCGGCCCGAGGTTTCAAATCTCCTGCTCCTGGTTTCTCTGGCAACAGGAAGAAAACCGGCGGAAATAGCTGAAGAGATCGGAGATGGCGGTTCGGGGAAATTGAAGCAGGTGTTGACCGATTCGATAAATGAATATCTCCGCCCTCTCAGAGCCCGGAGAAAGGAACTGGAACAGAATATCGATTTTGTCCGCGAAACACTTCGTGCCGGGGTCAGAGCCGCAAGAGAAGAGGCAGTGAGAACGCTTGATGAAGTACGGGAAGTTATGAACATGACGATATGAGAGAACCTGCAGGTGTCATGTTCACATGTAATTTAATTTGTAAATGATTACCCTACGTACTTATTCTCACCTGTGATAATTATATCCAGGAACTGCTCCGGATCTTCAGCTTCAAGGAGCTTTTCCCGGACATCTTCGTACGACATGATTCTGGATAGTGAAGAGAGTATCTGGGTGTGTTCGGTTGAGGTGCTTGTCGGGGAAATCATCATGAATATCAGATGCACCGGCTGCTCGTCAATAGCATCAAACTCGATTCCCGTCTTCGAGCGTGCCGCGACCATGTAAAGACGGTCGATACCCGTAAGGCGTGCGTGTGGAATCGCTATACCATATCCGATCCCTGTAGACATATCCGATTCCCGCTCGAGAATCTTCTGCGCTATTACATCGCCCTCCGGCAGCCCGTGAAGAGTCGCCAGAAAGTGCGCCATAGAGGAAAGGACCTTTGACTTATCGGTGTCGTTTAATTCGATCAGTATGGCGTTTCTCTGAAGAAGATCCTGAACTTTCACATTATTCCTTTGTCTCAGTTATGGAACTGCGGGTGCGGTTACGACGGGTGGCCACAAAAATCCTGCCGATCACGTACAATGCAAAACCAGCGATTGTCACACCGAAAGCAACCTGTGGCACATAGCTGCCCGAATACCGTGTTCTCCAGTACACCAGTACTCCCGCTACAGCAAGCGCAAACCCGCTCATCATCAGTACAAAACCGTGCTCGGAGATCCATGCAATAATTTTTTTCAAGGCAAAACTCCTCGTTTCAGGAGACCCGTTTTTTAGTATCAGATAAAATGGTTTCTGACCGCATCAGATTCAAACTTTCACGCCTGCCCTCAAGAGGTTCTTTCCGGCTTCGTGCTCCACAGAAGAGCCGGGTTGATCAGCTTCTCCCATGAATCCTGAGGTATGGAACCAAGCCTGCTGAAAATAGTACGCGCCATAGAGGCATTGGTAACAGCAATCTTTACCTCAAGACGATTCTTTTCAAAAGCCTCTGAGGGCTGGAAGTTCACCCTGGAGGAATCAGGGTTTATTTCAGCTGCCAGACTGCTCCAAACCCGTTTTGCCTCCGCCAGTTTGGGAAAACGCAGCACAAAGAAATAATCCCTTATCTTCTGAATCTTCTGGGGATCATTAAGCTTCCCTCCGATAATTTTTTGCAGCTCATCTGCGTTTAAAATATCTCTTATGGGCTTTTTGAGGCGAAATGAGAGTTCAGGAAGCCACTCTAAAAGTTCACGCTGTGTCTGGCGGGAAAAAGACAGCCTGCTAAAAAGCTCCATCACCCCGCGCTGATCATCAGGGTCCAGATCAACGATGTCGGCGGAAACAGAAAAATCGGCATGCCCGCTGTCGATAAGGGAGATAAGTTCCGGTGGTGCCCCAAGAAGCTTCTCAAGGCAGAATCGCTCTCTGCTCTCAATCCCTATAGACTGGAGCCTCAAGCTGTACTCATCGGGATCAAGATTTTCTTTAAGCCACCTGTTAAAGATGAGCTTTTCCCTGAACCGCAGCGACCGTCCGGTGTTAAGGGAGATTCTCAGCAGTCCGGCGCAGAGAGGATCATCAACGGAATCGGCAATACAGCAGAAGCACTCGTTTGTGCCGCTCTCTTTTATGGCAAGGAACCTTTTGCAGCCATCGATTATGGTAAAAGAGTTTCCGGATCTGTAAACGATCAGCGGAGTAAATAGATCTATCTTCTCCTGCAAGCTGAAACAGGCAGAATCGAATAGATCATCCGGGATCTTCAGCAGATTGAGACTTATCTTTTCCAGTGAAAGATCACTCTGACCAGGCTTTGACAACTGACTGGAACCGCTCATAATTTTCCAGATTTCCTCTCTTCATATATCCATTAGCCACTATTTGGGCTTTTTTAACGAGTGTTTTTCTGGCAAGCTCCCGCTGTTTTTCACTGAGCTCTTCATGCGTCAGGAGCCGGAGCAGACTTTTTATCCTGAACCGGTCCAGGCCCATCACGCTCGATGAAAGCTGGTCCGGGTGCCCGCCGTAGCGGTATAGAAGATACTCATTGACCAGGCCCACAGGATACCTGCAGCTGATACGGAGCCACAGATCGTAGTCCTCACAGGCTGGAAGCGACTCATCGAATCTTCCGCACTCCTCAAAAAGTGATCGTTGCATCATAACCGAAGAGGGTGTAATCATACACCGGTCCAGACTCGCCTCAAACAGGTCCCCTGCCGATTTTTCGTGCGTAGATGGCGGATTTACCCGTTTACCGTTCCTTATCCAGATCTCTTTTGACTGCAGGATCCTGAAATCCGGGTTTGATTTTGTCCACCTGACCTGTTTCTCCAGTTTCCTGGGCATCCAGAGGTCATCGGAATCAAGAAAACAGATCCACTCACCGCCCGAGAGCTCTACACCCCTGTTTCGCGCCCTGGAAACCCCTCCGTTTTCCTCTAATCTCAGGAATTTAACCCTGGGCTCCCTAAGCTCATCCAACCCCTCCACCCCGTCAGTGGAGCCGTCATCAACCACGATGAGCTCATAATCTTTAAATGTCTGTTTGAGCAC
>CAYLVN010000329.1:1780-4337 GCA_964387115.1 uncultured Fibrobacter sp. | reverse complement strand
GTTGAGAAAGTATCAGTACAATGAGAGAAAAGAGAATGTTTTTCATGATGTTGCTTTCCTGTGCATCTGTTGTTTCCCGGAAACACTATAACAGTAATAAAGGTACCAATACACTGTTCGCCTGACGCGGCACCCTGCTGCTCATGTTGTGAGCTTTACCGGAGCATGTCGGAGCGAAACTGTGCTCACCCGAAAATATGGGTAGATCTATAATCCCATGGGTACCTGATAGTAACTATATTATAATATTAATATCACAAAAGACGATCGTTTCTATTAAATTCCCGTTCCCCATTTGGCCACAAAAAGGACCCCGGATTCTGTCGAGAAAGATGGTATCTGCTTTGAAACATATTAACTGTCTGGTGATGCTTTCGCTTCTAATGATCACAGCCTGCATGAAAAAGGAGTCTTCCAGAGAGACGCCTGTTTCCAGGTCGAATTTTGCACAAAAAGATACCTTTACAGTAGCTTTTTACAATACCGAGAACCTGTTTGATCTTAATTTTGACGGGCTGGAATATCCTGAGTACAGGCCCGGCACATCGAACTGGGATCAGGAGATACAGAGGAAGAAAGTTGAAAACATTGCATCTGTGATCGCGGCAATGGGAGCCGATGTTGTGACTCTTTGTGAAGTGGAAAACACTAACGCTCTGAGGCAGCTCAAAGGCGCACTGGAAAGAAGGGGACAGAAATATCCCCATTTGGCAACAGGTGAGGGACCGGAAAAATCGATCACCTGCGCGGCTCTGCTTTCAAAATATCCGTTAAGAGACATCAAGGGTATTCCGGTGCATCTCGACGGGGAATCAAAAACCCGAAGCATCCTTGAGACAGATATTGTGATCCGTAAAGACAGGCTGAAACTGTTTGTAAATCACTGGCCGTCTAAAAAACAGCCGGAGTCATTTCGCATCAAAGCTGCCCAGACTCTAAGATCACGTTTACTGGAGCTTCCAGGCAAAACCGAGTATGTGCTCCTGGGTGATTTTAACTGCGATTATAACGAGTATTTGACATTCAAAACATTTGGACATGATGACACAAATGGCAAAACCAGCATAAATCACGTTCTTATGACAGTTTCCGGTGGTAAGAACCCGGGTTATATCCTTGAGAATGAACTGGCAGAGATGAAATCCGGCACACACTACGATCTCTGGCTTGAGCTCCCTGAATCACAACGGATGAGCTATGTTTTTAAGGGCAACCTCCAGACTCCGGACCATATCCTTCTACCGGCCGCACTCTACGACTCAACCGGGATCTCTTATTTAGACAACAGCTTCGGCGCGTTTACCTGGGAGGGACGTCTGCTCAAAGGCGGTAAACCTTTTCGCTGGCAGAACAGATGGAAGAAAAAATTGAAGTTTCATACAGGTGAAGGGTATTCAGATCACCTTCCCCTTTTTGCGCGATTTATCAATGGACCATTCTCTTTCGATTCATCACGATCTCAAGTCATGCACCAAAGCAGATCTCAATCAGCAGAATTTGAAGAGGGGGGATTTGAACAGTCCTCAGAGGGATGGATCTGCAGTAATTCTGGAGTTTATATTTTTCGGGATACTGCCGGCGCGGCGAGTGGTAAATACTCCTTGCGAATCAGTGGAGATGCAAGGGAAAAGAACAGCAGTGCTTCAAAAGCTGTTTTGGTAAAGAGTGGTGATAAAGATCTGTTGAACTTAAAGGTCAGGGGATCTGGAAAAATTTCATTCCGAACACGTCCGGCTGGAGGAGACTGGACATACTATAATTTCCACAATGGATTTAAACCGTCAAAGAGCGCCAGTTATTCTGAGATCAATCTTAAGAACTGGAAAGAGCTGTCACTTGAAACCGGCAGTCAGAATGGGGAAATCGAACTTGAGGTCAGGGTCGGCAAAGGGGCGCCATTCTGTTTGTGGGTTGATGATGTGAGATGGTGATTCTATGCATAAAGGCTGATCTAAAGATATATTTATCTGCACATGTGCTCCTGTTCCCAACTGATTCCGGACAAATCATCAGAACTGACAAATGAGTTCCTCTAATAATAGAACGATTTTCCATATAGACATGGATGCTTTTTTTGCCTCTATAGAGCAGCGTGATAATCCGCAGTACAGGGGTAAACCAGTAATTGTCGGTGCCCGGCCAGGCAACAGAGGGGTTGTCTCTACCTCGAGCTATGAGGCACGCAGGTTTGGAATCCATTCCGCAATGCCGATTAATGAGGCTTACAGAAGATGTCCCGACGGAATTTTCGTGACTCCGAGGATGCATGTTTATGTAAGTGTGTCAAAAGCGATCATGAACATCTTTGAGCAGTTTTCTCCCTGTGTCGAGCAGGTATCAGTTGATGAAGCATTTCTGGACATGAGCGGTACCGAAAGGCTCTTTGGATCTCCTCTGGATGCTGCAAAAGCGATATCAGAGAGAATCCGGAGTGAGCAGAAACTCAGTGGCTCTATAGGTGTGGCCCCGAATAAGTTTCTGGCAAAAATTGCATCTGATTTTAATAAACCAAACGGCATCACAGTCGTTCCATCAGAACCTCAACAGATAATAGAGT
>CAYLVN010000329.1:0-1770 GCA_964387115.1 uncultured Fibrobacter sp. | reverse complement strand
AGCACAGAGGTACTCCAGAGGATGGGGATATGCACAGTGGGAGATTTGCAGAACCTCTCTTTGGAGTATCTCAATGATCGGTTTGGAAAGCAGGGTATCTCTCTTTACAACCTCTGCAGGGGAATTGATGAGCGCCCGGTGGGTGAGTATGATTCAATAAAGTCGATCTCAAGAGAGCATACTTTTAATGCTGACTCAAGAGACAGAAATGAGTGGAGAGATGTGCTCTTTTTACTTGTTCAGGATGTTTCGAGGCGGGCCCGTCGTTATGGCGTAAAGGGTCATACTGTTTTTCTTACCTGGCGACGTCCGGATTTCAGCAGGCACAGCCGCAGAAAACCCCTCCCACAGTCATCAAACACCGCCAAATTGATCTTTGATAACGCACTACAGCTCCTGGAAGAACTCAGGGAGCCGTATTTAAGACTTCTGGGGGTCGGTATAACAGGTCTCGATGATGCGGAGCAGACCGACCTTTTCGCTCAGAAGGCGATAGAGTCGATAGAGGCAACTGAAGCCGCAGTGGACAGGATTGTGGCCCGGTTCGGGAACAAGGTGATTGGGAAGGGGCGGGAGATAGGGAAGGATGAGGATTTGTTTGAAACATCGGAACATTGAGATGTAAGGGACATTCTTCTGTTTTTTTCCCCCGATCTTGCGAATTTATCCCAGAGGTGACTTATGGACTCTTCCTGGACTCATTTAGTGAGTAAAGTCTCCTTTTCACCCCAGAGGTAACTTTTGGACTCTTGTGACTTTATACTTGAAATTCTGCAGGAGGCTGATTCATATTTCATAGTAACTTTGGAGGACAGGAATCTATGATAAGTGTTATCACATGCTGGAGACGACCCATTCCCGAATCAATCCAGGAGCGCAATACAGCAAAGACTATCGGGGTTGATCATGAGTATATTATGGTTGATGGCAGTACCGGAATGGGGCTGGCCGCAGCTTACAACCAGGGTGTTTCCAAAGCTCGTGGTGATATACTGGTCTTTGTTCCAGAAGATCTTTTCTTCATGAAAATGAGCTGGGGAAGTATACTGGAAAAAAAGTTTTCCGATGATCCCTGGTTAGGGATTGCCGGAGTTGCCGGAACGCAGTTTCTTTTTGCAGATAAATATTCCTGGACCGCCGCTGGAAGGCCCTTTATCAAGGGCAGGGTGGTTCACCATTTACAGAATGGTGATTTCTTTGCAGTTGTATTCTCACCTGAGAATGGGGATTTTCCAGCTGTTATCTGTGATGGCGTTTTTCTGGCCGTAAGGGCATCTTTGTTCCAGAAAATCAGATTTGATGAAGAAACGTTCGATGGAGAGCATTTCTGGGATCTTGATTTATGCATGCAGGCCAACCAGTTAAGCAGGATAGTCGTGACTACAGATATAGTGGTAAAGAGACGTTCGCAGAGTGTTTTTGATAAAGTCTGGAATTTTTATGGACAGAAATTTCTTCAGAAGCATGCTGCGAATCTTCCGGTAAGTTGTTCAGATCAGGTTCCCGACCCCTCCCGATTTGTTTCAAGCCAGTGTGTGAACCTAAAGGGTAAGGCTCCGATAGAGACAATCTGCTGAGAGTAAGAGACTGGACATTGCAAGTTGAAAGATGGAGAGACAATTCCAGACAAATTTCTTTTTCGTAGATTCTTTTTCCACTTCTTCAAGTTTGTGACTTTTGATCACCAAATTACCACTGAGTTAATTCATAGATAGGTCCCCAGAGGTAACTTAGCATTTTGATACTAATTCACCTTGTATGTTTTAAATT
>CAYLVN010000328.1:0-4337 GCA_964387115.1 uncultured Fibrobacter sp. | reverse complement strand
CGGATTTTATCTTCTGCCTCAAGCCGGTCTGTTATGTCGATTCCTGTAGCGATAATGTTTTTGACTTCTTCATCTGCAATAATTGAAATCCGCCAGTGGATAAACCGTTTTTTCCCATCTTTTGTCAATATATAATTTTCAATCCTGACAGGGAAATTCTCCGGAGCAGCTTTTATAACCTGCTCTCTCCATCTCTGCTTTTCTTCAACCGGGAACAGATCACATAAACAATGATCTTTAACCTCAGATAAACTGTAGCCGATATCGCTTTCTGCAGCTTTGTTGAATTTCTGAATTGTTCCATTACTGTCAAGTATTGCAACAGGGGCGCCCTGGGTCTGGAAAATGGCCTCATTGAAATTACGTTCATCCCTGAGCTGCTGCTGGTAGAAGATAAGCTCGGAAATATCTCCGATGTTTATAACCACATGATATTTCTGCCCACTATCATATGTAAATGGCGCTCCGGAAATCATGGCATAGCGCATTTTGCCGGATCTTTTTATCTTAACGGCAAATACTTCAAGTGAAACGGGTTCATTTCTCAGAACCTGAGATATCGGATCCTTACCCAGCAAAACCGGTGTACCATCCAGCCTGCTCAACTCAACATACCCGGCCAGCTCAGAGTGATGCCTCAGACCTTTTGGGAGCCCAAAAAAACGGTACGCGGCAGGATTTATCTCCAGAATCATTCCATCAGGATCGACAATTATCAGACCTTCAATAACCGTATTTACAATTGCCTGATACCTTGCGGTTAGAAATTCCTGTTTTTTCCTGCTCTCAACCAGATTTGTCACATCGACAACTACCACCATTATCTGATAGACTTCACCATGCTCATCAAATATCGGAATTTCATCGACATTCAAGTAAATTATCTTATCCCCGATTTTAACTGGCAATTCCTGTAAAGAAACCCGCCTTTTTTCCCTGTAAACGGTTTTTATACGCTCTATAGAACCTGATTTTACAAGCTCAGGCAGCTCATCCAAATGAATTCCCTTAATATCAGAAATTTCCATGCCGATTACAGAGCGGACATAGGAATTAGCCATCTCAATACGCATTTTGTCGGGACGGATAAGGAAGATTCCAGCCGGGACCTGCTCAAACAGTGCCGCAAGGAAAGTTTTCTGCCTGCGGTTCTGGGAAAGCAGCCTCTGAAGCACCACTTCTGAATGCTTTCTTTCCGATATGTCCACCCAGATCTGTATCGCCCCGACCCTGACATTTTCTTTGTCTAAAAGAGGGGTGGCATTAAATAGAACGGTTTTTTCATTTCCATGAATATCTCTTAAGCGCCACTCTTCATTAACTGTCACTACTCCCTCTTTAATTGCACGGTTTAGAGGATGAGTGTCACTATCGGCACCCTTCCCTGTTGCCGCATTTATCATCATGCAATCATCAGCTCTCTTTTCAGGAGTTTCCCCGGAGCATTCCCCAAGCGTATCACGATCGTACTTTGAACTCATGATTATCTTAAGCCTGGAGTCTGCAATCTCTACCCCTGCAGGTAAATGCTCAAGTATGGCATCAAGAATTCTTTTACTCTCTTCGGCTTCACGGGTTCTCTGGCGCAGTTCAGTCACATCACGGACCGTAAGTATGACGAGAATTCTGTTTCCTTCTTTGTCAATTACAGGAGTACCACTGAAGTTTGCAATCATAGCTTTTTTATTGCGAAGGTCGGTAATTGACATTTCTACGCCGGTAAATTTTTCACCACGCAGGGCCCGTGACAGAGGCCGGTTTTGTACCGAAATGGGGTTACTATGCAAGTCCTCCATTCCAAAGAGCTTCTGGAACCCCAGCTTGTCCTCCGGGACCTCCCGGATAGAGCGAAAACCGAAAAGGCTTAATGCAGCCGGATTGAAGAATTTAATTTTGCCCTGATTGTCCGCTATGATTAGACCGTCGGTCATATTATTTACAATTGCCTCGTAGCGGGCTGCCTGAATCTGCGCCTCCCTGCGGCTTTTTACCTGTTCGCTGATATCCCGGGCTATCATTATAGCCATCTCCACATTACCATTTTTATCTTTAACAGGTACACCGCTGAAACTTCCCACCCATTCAGACTGCCTTTTCAGGTCCTTTAGAATCAGCTCTTCTCCTGAAATTATTTCCCCTTTAGGCAACCGATTAACGGGCCACCTTTCAAACGGGATTTCTTTTCCGTCAAGTTTGAACATTGCATGTAATGCGGATTCTGGTTTCCCTGCCTTCTGATAGAGTTCTATAGTTTCCAGCCCATACATTCTGATTGCCGCGGGGTTGGTTTTAAGGAGTTTCCCTTTTGAATCAATTATAAAAAGCGCATCATTTATATTGGACAGGATCGCTTCATCGAAGGCAGCCGTTTCTTCCAGTCGTTTTCGGGTGATTACATTTTCTGTAGTCTCCCGCACTATGGCAAGAATGTTCTTTTTTGATTCATCACCGGACAGAGGAACAAGATCGAAGCTTACATAGATTTCTTTTGTTCCATTTTTTGTTTTAATCTCAAAAAGCATGTCCTCTGCGGAAATTGGCTCATTTTTCTGACATGAAGCTTTAATTATGGAAGATACCTTTTCATCTATTTCAGGCCAGATCTCCTTAATCGTTTTCCCCTGAATCTCTCCAGCTTCAACGTCGCTGATTTTATGGAAATAGGAGTTAACGAAAGCGAACCGGTTTTCCGGGCACTGAAGAAGCATGATTATCACAGGTGCGTTATCGAGAATTGTTTCCAGAAGAATTCTTTGACTGATGTTTTCATTAAGCACCTGCTTTAAATCCGAAATATCCCGCCATCCGCTCACCGCTCCCCGGATTCTACCCTGGGGATCTTTAATGGGTCGGGAATTGACCAGCACAGTTTTGACCGTACCATCACTCTTTACCGTCCACTCTTGTTTATCGATTATCTTTCCCTGGTGGACAGATTGATATAGCGGCATTTCCCTGTAATCTGCAGGAGTGCGGCCATCAGAATGAAAGATTTTCCAGCTTGAAGCCCGCTTCTTTTCCGGTGTTGTTACCACGGTCTCAAAAGGCATCCCAAGGAGCTCTTCGCTGTAGCGGCTTGCGTAAAGAATACGGTTTGCCTGGTCTGTGATAAAAATCGCCTCTGTAATCTGCTCCATGACCGCGTTTAAATATCTTCCCCTGGATTCTACCTCCGCAGCACGTTTTTCCGATGTCTCAAGTGCCGCTTTAAGCCTGTTTTCTGATTCTATGATTCCGGAGATATCGCGAATTAATAAAACACCAAGGACAAGCCTGTCATCTCTATCCAAAATGGGGGAAGCGCTTATACTGACATAGAAACTCTCCCCGGTCCTTCTGTTTACAATTTTGCAGGTAAAATTCTGAAAACGTTCTCTCCCAAGTACTCTGCAGGTCGGCCATTTACGAAGTGGAATTCTGTTTTCATTTAGATCATAATAGCGCCACAGATGTCTGTTCTTATGTGTCGGGAAAAGATCATTTCGGCAGATATCCCGGGCGGCTTTGTTATAGATGACTATATTTCCCCCGCTGTCAGTAATCACCAGCCCCTCTGTCATGTTCTGAAAAATAGCCTCTTTGAGCTCAGCCTCTTCAGAAAGCTTTCTGCAGGCCTCTTCCCGCTTTATCACCTGAAAAGCAAGTATCCATAAGGTGAGTATTCCAGCGATTCGACTCAGAAATGTAGTCAGTTGATGTGTGATTCCAATCGGGAAGACAAATCCTGCTGTCATTATAATTGTTGTAAACAGAGTGAATTTAATGGCCTCTCCAGAAGAGCTTCTGCTGGCGAAAAAGAGTACCGGGAAAAAATAAAAAATCCAGAATGAGAATCCCGATGGTATCTGGGAGTCTATGATGAAAAGGAGAATAAGAGAGGACAACGATAGAATCAGATCTGATTTCCGGGTCATTTGGGGCATCTTTTTTTGTTGTTTCCTTACAGAGATAAGTCATGAGTGGTGCAAATAGCAGGCCATTTTTTCCCAGAGTTCACCAGGTGACGGGGAACAGGACTGAAATCAGAGATGATATAGTGAAAACGGGGGAGTTACGGAGTCACCTCAGGGGTAAAAGAGTGAATTAACTCGTTAAATGCCACCCGTGGAAAGTAACTAAGTCTTCTCAGGGGTGAAAGAGCGACTTAACTCGTTAAATGTCACCCGGGGAAAGTAACTAAGTCACCTCAGGGGTGAAACAGCAACTTAACTCGTTAAATACCACCCGGGGAAAGTAACTAAGTCACCTCAGGGGTGAAACAGCGACTTAACTCGTTAAATGTCACCCGGGGAAAGTTACTAAGTCACCTCAGGGGTGAAAGAGCGACTTAACTCGTT
>CAYLVN010000327.1:0-4361 GCA_964387115.1 uncultured Fibrobacter sp. | reverse complement strand
GTGAACTGCATGATATAGAATGCCATGTTCTGCACCATTACCGGGAGTGCTATGGTGATTATTTGCTTATTAAGATGAGTTTTCATTGAGGTTATGAAAAATAGTATCGGATTATGACCATGAATGGGTGGAACCATTGCATTAAATCAAATACTGTTATAAGCTATGCAGTTTTTATGCCTTTAATAAAAGAAAAACCGCTTATGGCAAACAAAACCATGAGCGGTTAAAAAACTCTAATTTTTTAAATGCAGTTATTTACTCGATAACTTTACTTACCGGGTATTCTACAATTCCTGAAGCCCCGGCCCGTTTCAGATGCGGGATAATCAGTTTCGTATCCTTAATCGGGAGAATTGTCTCTACCGCAAACCACCCTTTATCGTAAAGATGAGATATCGTAGGGTTATGCAGAGAGGGCAGTACTTTTATGACATTATCCAGATCCTTTTCCTGCACATTGCATTTGAGCCCTATATAATTCTCAGCGTCAAGTGTACCCAGAAGAAGCATCTTGAGATTTTCAAGCTTGCTTTTTTTCCAGTCGTTTTTCCATGATTCCTTATTTGCAATAATAATTGTGCACGTTTCCAGAATAGTTTCAATGATTCTGAGCCGGTTTGCACGCAGTGATGAACCGGTCTCGGTTATATCTACGATAGCGTCAACCAGTCTTGGAGGTTTCACCTCTGTTGCACCCCATGAAAACTCTACATCAACCGGAATTTTTCTCTTTTTAAAATAACGTTTTGTTGTTGCAACCAGTTCTGTGGCAATCCGTTTTCCTTTGAGATCCTCGGCTTTTTTGAACCGTGACTCTTCAGGAACTGCAAGAACCCATTTGCATTTATGACGGGTGCTTTTGCTGTAATTGAGCTCTGTAACTTCGACCACTTTCGCATTATTCTCTTCAGTCCAGTCCTGTCCGGTGATTCCAGCATCAAGGATTCCCTGCTCGACATACCTTGGAATCTCCTGCGGTCGCATGATGATCAGATCGAGTTCAGGATCATCACTTGTAGGATAGTACGATCGTTCACTTTTCCTGATATGTATTCCGGCTTTACGGAAGAGGTCTATTGTAGACTGCTCAAGACTGCCTTTTGGTAAACCGAATGAGAGTTTCATACCGCTCCAGAAATGAATATGGCAGGTTTTTCAGATCCGAAAAACCTGCCTGGTAAAAAATGTGCTATTTCCCAAGTCTTTCTTTAAATGCTGCAGTCAGTGCAGGAAGCACCTCAAGAGCATCGCCGACAATTCCCAGATTTGCAATCTGAAAGATGTCGGCATCAGGGTCTTTGTTAATTGCTATAATGTAATCAGAAGATTGCATCCCGGCCATATGCTGTACAGAGCCGCTTATGCCACAGGCAATATACAGTTTCGGGCAGACTGTTTTCCCGGTCTGACCAACCTGATGAGAGTAGGGGATCCACCCTGCATCAACTGCTGCCCTGCTTGCGCCCACGGCACCGCCAAGAGCCTCCGCCAGATCTTTTATAAGAGAAAAATTCTCCGGCTTCTGCATTCCTCTTCCACCAGACACGATTATATCGGCCTCGGTGATATTTACAGTAGATTCCATTTCCTTTATAATGTCGATTACCTTTGTGCGTTCAACAGCTCCGGTGCTTGAAGAGCTTACTAAAACAACCTCACCGTTTCTGCTCTCATCACGAACAGCCTGTTTCATCACCTTATGACGCACTGTGGCCATCTGCGGACGATGATGCGGGCAGATAATGGTCGCCATCAGGTTGCCGCCAAAAGCCGGACGGGTCCCCAGGAGCAGTTTCTTCTCCGGATCTATTTCAAGTTTGGTGCAGTCTGCAACCAGACCACCATACACTTTTGCAGCTACTTTGGGGATAAATGAACGTCCTACAGCTGTAGCACCAGCCAGAAAAATGGCGGGTTTCTCTTTGTTGATAAAATCGGAAACCACATGAGCATAAGTATCATCACTGAATCTGGCTACATCCGGACCGTCAACGTAGTAAACTTTATCAGCACCGTACTTTACCAGATCATTGGCCTGATCCTGCATTTGATGGCCAATCAGAACTGCGATAAGTTTCTCTCCCAGCCCGTCAGCCAGTTTCCGTCCTTCCCCAAGCATCTCATAGGAAACACCGGAAATCTTTCCTTCCCGCTGCTCAATAAAAACAGCAACGTTTTTAAACTGGCTTATATCAATTCCGTTTTCCGCAACGTCTTTGGTGATAGAGATTGCAGAATACTTTTTGCAGGCCTCTACACAGGCCGAGCAGAGATTACACTTATCAAGATCAATTTTTGCTTTCTTTTCAATAATCTGAATTGCGCTCTGGGCACAAGCACGCACACAGAGACTGCAACCGATACACTTCTCAAGATCGACTTTTATTCCCATCTGTGTGTGCCTCCTACTTTACAATGCCTAAATCTAAGATTGTTGATTTTAGTTTGTCTACCATTACCGGCAGTTCGTCTTTAATTTTTTCGCCACCGGTTTTTCTCTCAGGCACAAAAGATCGCAACACCTGAGTAGGGCTTCCTTTCAATCCAAGTCTGGACATGTCAACCTGCATTGAAGAAGCATTTATGATGTTTATCTGAGCACTCTTTGCTTTCATTTTGCCTCTCAGAGAGGCCATTCTGGGAGTGTTGATCTCTTTTACAACCGTAATCAGACCGGGAAGCGGCATCTCAACGATATCATAGCCCTCTTCCATAAGCCTCTCAACACGGATTCTGGAATCTGTGATCTCTTCAACCTTCCTTACCCACGCTACATATGGAAGCCCAAGCATCTCAGCTACTCCTGGACCTACCTGAGCGGTATCACCATCAATTGCCTGCTTTCCGCAGATAATAAGATCGACTTTCCCCAAAGTCTGTATACCTCTGGAAACGGTATAAGAAGTCGCCCAGGTGTCAGAACCGGCAAACGCCCGGTCAGAGATCAGGTAAGCTTCATCTGCACCCATGGCAATAGCACTCCTTAGTGCAGTTTCAGCCTGGGGTGGTCCCATGGTGATCACTTTAACCACACCACCGACTTTTTCCCTGATTCGTAACGCCTCTTCAATAGCATATTCATCAAAGGGATTAACAACCGCTTCAACTCCATCACGGATTAGAGTACCGGTCTCAGGATTAATCTTCACCTTGGTCGTACCGGGTACCTGCTTGATACATACAACAATGTTCACAGATCCTCCTTAGGAGACAATAACAAACCTTGGCAAACCAATAGAATGGTCAAAAATAGTTTTTTTCGTGCTCTTTAGCAATCTGAAGCTGCTCAAGAGGACTGGCTGATGGAAATTGATTAGTAATGCGGAACTTAATCAGAACTGGAGATAACTATCGTTATCTCTGTAAATTCAATACCTTAAAGGAATTGTTAACCCTCTTTATTTTCCAGAAACCGGCCGGTTGCGGATGCGAATCAAGACTCGTATCTGGTTGTGATATATTTCGATTCTTTCTTTTCCATTCTCTGACGCTGAAAATCCGTACCGTGATCATAACCAAGAAGATGAAACATACCGTGGACAAAGAGTCTGATAATTTCATCATCATAACTGATCTTGAATTGCTTAGCCTGACGCCGGGTTTTCTGCAGGGAGATATAAATTTCACCCAGAAAGTCGGGGTCACCAAAAGGAAACGAGAGTACATCTGTTACACGATCAATATCTCTATAAGTAGCGTTGAGCTTTCTAATCATGTAATCTGAACAGAAGATTACATCTGTGTATCTACCGGGTTTGATCTTTTCATCCTTATAGATCTCTGCAGCGATAGTTTTTATCCGGTTGTGCGGCACCGGAAGTTTGGCATACTGATGGAAAATTCTGACTGATTCGAAGTTTTTCATAATGAAATTAAATTGATGATTTTTAGTAAGTTTAAATATTTGCCACTAATAATAAAATAAAAAGAACTCACCTGAATTCAAAACGGAGTTATGTCACGATTTACGTTCAGGGTTCAGCGTTCAGAGGTTCAACGTTCAGCGTTCGCCAAGAATGAATCAATATACCCGTTCAGGGTTCAGCGTTCGGCGTTCGCCAAAAATGAGCCCTCTTTACCAAATGGGCCACGTGAACCTCCGAACCTCTGAACCTCCGAACCTCTGAACCTCTGAACGGGAAACGATGAGCTATCCTTTCCACATTATTGTATGTGCTTGTTTCTTCCAGGCTATAATAAATTTTAATCTACCACCAGTTCGCCACTGCGGCCGCAAAGGCGTTTGAAAATGTGACAGCCATAACTGCCTGTTCAAATGGTGGACAACACGGGGTGATAGCGCAAGACCGGCGTCTTCGACGGGCTGGAGCGAAAGAGGGGGCACCCTCTTCCAAAAA
>CAYLVN010000326.1:0-4365 GCA_964387115.1 uncultured Fibrobacter sp. | reverse complement strand
GCTTTAAGGTGATCGATACCTCACCGGTCACCGGGTTTGCTCTCGCCAGTTCATCCTTGTTTAACCTGTCTTCGGCCCTCAGTGCCGGATTAGTTGAAAAATATGGTGACAAAAACTATATTTTATCGATTTTCAGTTCCTTTCGGGGAATTAAATGTATAATGGTATTGGAAATTTTCTGATTTGAAAGAGTAATTTTAGCTTATGGCAGAAAATATCGAGTCACTGATAGAGAAGAGGAAAGCGATTGTCGGGAAGTTTAAAGAGGAACTGATCCGCAGATTAAATCTTCCTTATGAACCTCAGGATCTCCATGAAGATGTCTCATTGCTGGGAGCCGGGCTTGGTCTGGATTCTCTTGATGCTCTGGAGATAGTACTCTGTATTGAGAACTGCTTTGGAATCAAAGTTCCTGACCAGAATACATCGATTCTTCGTTCTATCAATACCATTGTAGATTTTGTGCTTCAGGAGCAGGGGAAAAAGGCTGATTAAATGAGAGTATCTCCAATTCATGAACAACTGGCTCTATCCGGGGCTGAATTTATCGACAGATATGGTGTAAAGACTGCATCGGTGATATCAGATAACAAAACCGAGTATAATCATATAAGAGAAGCTGTCGGATTGACAGATTTCTCCTTCATGCAGAAGTTCAGCATTCCAGAGGAATCCGGAATCGATTTTCTTGATTCGCTGATGGCCGGGAATGTAGCCAGAATTCGTTTTGGAAGGGTTCTGCATACTTTTCTTCCCGATGAAAACGGGATGATTCTGGCTGATTGCTATATCGCCAATAATAATGATGAGCTTCTGGTGTTCTGCGAAAGTATAATCGATGATTCAAAGCTGAGATCGATCTTCACCGGGAATGCAGAGGTAAAGGATCTTTCAGAAACCCATGCTGTTTTCAGCATCGATGGTTATAAAGCCTGGGCAGTTGCAAAAGAGCTGTTTGGTACCGACACCCTGGGGCTTCCATACCTCTCTGTAGAGACCTATCCTTTCGAGGGGTCGGAGGTGCGTCTCATCAGAGCCGGAAAGACTTCTGAATTCGGTTATCTTGTAATGGCACCTCTTGAAATCGCTTCCAAACTGTGGGAAACACTCGCTGCAGCCGTTAAGGAGCAGGGCGGAGGGTTGTGCGGTGCCGGAATTCACAATGATTTGCGTCTTGAAGGCCGCTTTTTCAATGTGTTTCAGGAAGGTATCCGTGTAAAGGATCCACTCGCTCTGGGACTTCAGTGGATGATCGATTTTGACAAAGAGCAGTTTACCGGTCGTGATGCTATCCTTTCCAGACGCAAGGATGGATTAAAGAAGAAAATTATCGGGGTTCGTTCCAATAAAGATAATCCTCTTTCAGCAGGAATGCCGGTTTTTTATGGTGACAAGCAGATCGCAGAAGTACAGTCATCCTGTTATTCCTATACACTGGATTCTGTGCTTGGACTGGCTCTGTTTGATATAGACTATGCCTTTGCAGGTCTCACCTTTAATGCGGGTTCTCCAGACGGACCTCAGATCGGAACGATATCCATGCCTCCGATCATACCTAAAAGTCTTTCTGTCAAACTTGACGAAATCTGAACTCTTTTTCTTCCGCGGAGTGGTTCAGTTTATTCTATGTCAGTCAATCAGCGTTCCATAATCCGCAGAATCAAGCTCACACCCGGCTTCCACCAGGTAGACATGATGGGTGTTGTGCATAACTGCGAATATTTCCATTGGTTTGAAGAGGGGCGCCTGCAGATAATGCAGGAGGTCATTGCCCTTCAGGATGCCACAGAGCTTGGCGTCGCAGCTCCTGTTGTGGAAAATATCTGCAGATATTTTAAGTTCGCAGGATTCGGTGACAGTCTGCTCTTGACTACAATACACAAAATAGTGCCGGTTTACCAGGGGAAATTGAAATTTTCCCATTCTCTGGTCAATGAGAAGACCAGAGAGGAAATTGCTTGTGGAGAATCAACGGTAACTTTGATCGAATTTCCATCAAAGAAGCTTCTAAAAGAATGGCCTGCGGATTTGTGGGTCAGATATCAGAATTTGAAGTAGAATTTATAATGAGCAATTTCTATTTACTAATAGCTGAATACTCTGTAATATAGACATTATGGTTGCTCAGCCTCAAAAAAGCTGGGGAAATCGGAGAACTGAAGAGAAAAGAGCAGAATGAATCAGATAAATGATCTTCAGGAAAAGGTGGCAATTGTAACCGGCGGGTCCCGAGGTATCGGAGCCGCTGTGGTTTCTGAGCTTGCCTCAAGAGGGGCAAAGGTTTTCTTTACATATAACCGCAGTGATGAAGCGGCGGCTGAAGTCGAAAAGGCAAGCGGGGCTGTAAAGGTGAAATGCTCTCAGACTGATGGTGAAAATATTGCCTCTGTGGTTGATTCGATTGTTGCATCAGAGGGAAAAATTGATATTCTGGTAAACAATGCGGGTATTACATCCGATCAGTTTATAATGATGATGCCTCAGGAGGAGTGGGCAAAGGTTCTCGATACAAATATCAACGGGGCATTCAGGTGGGCAAAGTCTGTCTGCAGGCCGATGATGACTGCCAGGCAGGGTGCAATAATAAATATCGCCTCTGTTTCAGGGCTTCTTGGAATAGCCGGTCAGACAAATTATGCCGCTTCTAAAGGGGCGCTTCTCTCTTTTTCACGCGCGCTTGCAGCTGAACTTGGACCTAAAGGAATTAGAGTGAATGCGGTTGTTCCGGGATTTATCGAAACAGACATGACAGCCAGAATGCCGCGCCAGATAAAACACCAGAACCTTGACAGAATTCTTCTGCACCGCTTTGGAAAACCGTCAGAAGTTGCCAGGGCAGTTGCTTTTCTTGCTTCTGAAGACTCATCTTACATTATTGGCCAGACCATTGTCGTTGATGGCGGTTTGACGGGGACTGTTGCATGAGAGATAAAAAAGTTTTCATGTTTCCTGGACAGGGATCTCAGGAAATCGGCATGGGGCATGATCTTAAGGACGATCCCTTTTTTCGTTCACTAATTGAACTGGGCAGTGATCTTGTGCATGAGGACCTGCAAAGACTCTGTTTGCGCGGTCCGGAGCGCCAGTTGATGCAGGCACGTTTTCTTCAGCCCGCACTTGTGGCTGTATGCCTTGGTTATCTAAACCGTCTCTCTGAATACGGAATATCACCCGACCTGGTACTCGGGCACTCACTGGGCGAAATCGCCTCACTCGCTGCATCTGGAGTTGTAGACCCCGGTGTTGCAGTAACGATAGCTGCTAAACGCGGTGAGCTCATGGATAAGGTCGCCTCGCAGGTCGAGGGCGGGATGATGGCTGTGATGTTCATGCAGATTGAAACAATAGAGAAATACATTGAAGAGATGAATGAGCCGGGCAGGATTGTACTGGCAAATGATAATGCTCCAGGCCAGGTTGTGATCTCCGGCGACAATAAACTGCTTGATAAGTTCGCTGAACGGGTCAATGAGGAAAAAGCCGGTAAATGCAAGCGGGTCAATGTAATCGGGCCGTGGCACAGCCCGTTTCTCAATGAAGTCCGCTATGAATTTGAACAGTGGGCCGAAGAAATCAAATTCCAGATCCCTTTGGTTCCTATGGTGATGAATGCCACCGCAAAACCGGAAACACATCCTACCACTATAAAACATCTTGTTACCTGGCAGCTCACAAGCCCGGTTTTCTGGCGCGAGTCAATGGATTACATCTGCAGCGAAGGGGTGAGCGCAATTTTTGAGGTCGGTCCCGGACGTGTACTTTCCGGTCTGTCTCGTGTAAATGGATTCAGTAAAGAAACCACCGTTTACAATATCAATAACCTCCGTGGCGTAGAGCTTGCTGCATCTGAGTTTACTGAAACAGTAGCTGGCTAAAAGGTTAAGAGGCTTACCCTTCGACACGAAGACAGGGAGCGCAGAACTGTGTCTCCTATTCTGACATTACAGCAATTAACCCCGAAACCCCGAACCTCCGAACCTCTGAACGCTGAACGCTGAACCTTTTTTGTCCCACGGCTCTCTTTATTTTATATATTAGTCCTGTAGAAGTACTTCTCCGCTTTCCAAAATTTTTCTGATTCTCGACTCCAACACACAAACTCCGGGAGGGTTGATGCCAAAGGCAAATGAAACCCGTTTTCGGTTTTTCTGCGGTGATCTGGACAAAAATCTTTTCCGGGTGGCCGGATTCACCGGCAAAGAACAGATCTCAAATCCATATCGATTTGAAATCTCTTTGTGTTCAAACGATGATCAGATCTCCCCCGATGATGTTGTGGGGGGGCGCGCTACTCTCTTTATTCTGGACGAAAAAAGTTGCATCCCTTATTCGGGTGTTGTGAGTGAATTTCAAATTATTGACAAG
>CAYLVN010000325.1:0-4372 GCA_964387115.1 uncultured Fibrobacter sp. | reverse complement strand
TAGGCAACTGAGGGTCAAAAGCCGGATTTCTGCGGGCGAATTCAGCGGAGAGGGAATCCAGCTGGGCCTGGAATAGAAGATGCGCCCTGTACCTGCTTTTCAGTTCTGTTTCTTTCTGTGAGATCTGGCTGAGATTTGCTTCTTTGGAGAAAGCGGTTTGCGAATAGATCGCCAGCAGGTTTTCATTGATTTTTACCGAATTGTTTGCTGATTGATAGATGAGGTTTACCGTACCATTTACAGGTGACTGAACAACGTAATCCTCACCCTTTACAGTCAAGTATCCCGTTATTTTGATACTGACCTGAGTGATCGAGGCATAGACAACTGCCGCAACAAGAATGATAAGAACCAGATAAATCGGTCCCCTCAGAACAAATGAGGGCGGCGACTGCAGAAAGCTTTCACTCAGTTCTGTGAAATTGCGGTTTACCGCTTTCGCTTCATGTACATCGACAGGCCTGATTTTGTTTTGAGAATTGTTTTTCTGACCACTCATGAATGTCGATCTGCATAATGTGTATGAAACCCGCCGTATGTCTTTACGGGATAAAAGAGCTGCGGGAAATGATTCCCGCGGCTTTCGACAATTTTACTTACTATGCTCTTTCAATTTTTACCGAAGCCATAAAGTTCTGCTTCCAGTAAGCATACAGACCGTCTAAAATTTCTTCTCTGAGTTTTTCATCAAGCTTATCAACAGACTGTTCATTGATTTTGTAAACCGTAAACCTGCCGTTTTCCTTGAAAGGTCCGACTATTGAATCTTTTGAGGAGGCAAATATCCGGTTCTCTATATCAGGAGGAAGTGTTCCTCTTTTTATTACTCCCAGGTAACCGCCTTTTTCCGCTGTCGCACTGTCAATTGAGTTGTCGCGGGCCAGCTCAGAAAAATCCTCACCCTCACCTGCCTGCGAAACAATCTCCTCGGCAGTGTCCTGATCCTCTACCACAATGCGGCTGAGCGATACAACTGAATAGAGCAGTTTATTCTGTTCATAATACTGATTTACGTCATTATCTGTAAAAAGTTTTTCCTTTGCCTTACTCTCAAGAAGCTCATTTTCCAGATGTTCGGCCCACTGGTCAACATTGATACCGATATTGGCGAAATATTTTTCAGTTTCGGCGACAGAAAAAAGACCCAGCTCCTGTCTCTTCTTTTCTGAATAGCTCTGCAGCTCATCTGCAGTAACGCTTACTCCCTGTTCTGCAGCTACCTTCTTGAGTGCTGTAAGCTCTATGACTTCAACAAGGGCTTTTTTATATTCTCCTTTGTTTTTCAACCTGATTATCACATCATTTTCAGTGATTTCTGTACCGTTTATCTTAAATAGGACCTGATTACTCATAATAATTTTCTCCAGTGTATTATACGGACAGACCGGACAGGTAGTTACTTAATATTTCTTCTCTGATTGCTTTACGCAAAACCTTGTTGACATTCAGATATTTGATAATTTCACTGTCTCCTGCCACCTTGTCCTTTAGTTTCCTGACCATGAAAGTATGTTCGAGGTAATCCTCCCAGTTATCTGCTGTTATCCCGTTATTTTTCAGATAAGACTTGAAAAGTTCTGAGGAGTGCAGCTTTAATGCCCTGCGAAGTGCATCTGACTCCTCCTGAAGATCATCTTCTGATGGAGCAGGAATGGAATTTTTACCGAACGCTTCTTTTTCTGATGCTATTCTCAATGCTGCATCGATAAACGATATTGTCAACCTCACCTCTTTACGAACCTTTTCCGGCTCGATCTGTGCCTTGCCGCTTTCCCTGAATTTGGCAGTCCTGATCTTCAGGTCCGCAACAATCTCAAAATCCTCCAGTGTCATTCCATTAGCAGACAGCCAGCTCTGAAACATCTTCGCACTGTGAAGATTATTTGCTCTGCGGAAATCGGTTAGATAGTTCTGCAGTTCTTCATCATTAACAGTAATACCAAGCTTTCCAGACTGGGTTTTTATGAAATGGCTGTGGATAAGTTCTGCTATTACCATGCTCATCGATCCGGATATCTGCTGGTTTAGAGCCAGATCCTCAGAAGTAAGGGGCTGAATGTTCTTTTTAAGCAGTTCATTGCGGAACATTTCTGCCTTTACAGCCTTTTCCCATCCATCGTAATCCATATTGACAATCTTGAGGTACTCATCGAATTCACTTTTACGGTGCAGTCCCGATACTCTTCTCAGGTTATCAGAGTAGACCTGGATATCCTGATCTGACAGCGTAATTCCAGCGTTGCTTCCTTTGGCAATAATCAGATCATTGACTGTCTCTTTGATTCCTGGAACAGATTTAATGATCGGCCAGGCATCGGGGATGTACTCAACAGAACCCCCCAGATTGTTTCTCAGAATCATCCGGCAGAGCTCGTTTGCGCACACCCGCTCCCACGTGTCATAATCTGCTTCGGCTTTGGAAAGAAACTTGTCAAAGTCTTCCTTTTTGTGCAGTCCCAGAGCTCTTCTTGCCTGGTTTGAATATGCCTGAAGTGCTTCATCTGTCAAATCAAGGCCGAGTGATTCAGCATGGAAAATGACTATTTCACTGAAAAGGGAGTAAGAATAGAGCTCCTGGTACTTGCCAGATATCTTAAGAAAACTTTCCGTTCGACTGAAATCAATTTCCTGCCATTTACTGGGAATCACGATTTCCCCCTTGTAGAGTTAGATGGGATTTAATTCCGGACATTTTTCAAAATCACTTTTTCATTATAACCCTCTTTACAACATGCTGCAAGCCTTTTTAAAAATGCAAACAGTAATTACCGGCCATATGGAATAATTATTAATAATAATATTGAATTGCAGCATATCTGTAACAGCTGTTGATTAGATTCATTCCAAGTTGTTGATTTTCAGGAGGTTAGTATCGTTTAAACCCGGTTATATATTTTTCGAGAACACGCCACAAGCCAGCGTTTATTTCTATTCTATTTCATCCACTTTAATGTTATAATTTCCAGAGGCATTCTTCGACGGGCTTTAATTCGTCAAAACATTGATTTTGATATGATCTATAATAGGGATTTTGTTAAACAGGCGTTCAAAACACCCCTTCCCGGATTTATTAACTGGGACCTCTTATTTAATGTCGCTTATTGCATAGATGATGAGTCTGTCAAACTCTATTTTATTGCAGATGAATTGAGTTTTTTGTACAAATGCTCTCAAAGCGGCAAATTAGTAAAGCAGTCAGATGCCAGGAAGACTGTTTTTTCGGTCTCAAAGCTAAATCAATTTCTGGGTTACGCTCTTGATTACAAGGATCTTGTCATTGATACTGTCGAAGATGATGTCTATTACATTTACTGTGAAGAATCGGGTTTTGAACAAACTGTGAGGCTTCTGGAGCTTCTGATTGAAAAATACAAGATCTCCCCTGAAGAGCTTTTCCGTGCCGCATCAAGGCTCAACAATCGTACTATTGAAAGCTTTCATCAGATAATTGACTACAGGGCTGTCTCGATGGTGAAGATTCCTCTTTGCAACAACAATTTTAAAATTTACGCACGTCCATTTAAAACCAGGAATGATTTTATTAGACCTCCGAAACTGGATCAATTTTTATGCAGGGTTTATAACTGTGCAGAAAAAGAGCTTTCGGCGTATATCTGGAACATGTGGGTTTCCTACGATTTCAGTAACGGACATTTGACGGTAAGTACGCAGAATGATGAGTTGAAAAAGATGCTGGTGTGATACAGATAGAATGGTTAAGGGTTCAAGCAGATAAAGTACTTCTCTGGAGTAAAGCCCCCGTTTAAGAGGGCTTTATTATGCTATTTGTTTGTCTTTTCTTTCAGGTTTTCATAAATAACCTGTCTTATATGACGGCGAGTCCTTTCAACAAACGCCATTTTCTCTGCAAGACAGCTCTCAAGCAGCACTCCAACACCCCTGTTTCCGGAAATGTCGGCCATTGCCACTAAAGTGGTCCATTCACCTATTCTGGCATTTATCAAATAATTGACAGCCGATTTAAAATAGAAGAATTTTACAAGCGGTGTTTCCAGAGCGTTGAATTCTCTCCGGAAGTCCTCCAGGAACATCTCCTTGAGCTTGTCATCGACAGGAAGCGGCTGCTCCCCGATCAAATTGAAGCATTTTTCGATTATCTCCTGGTTCTTTTTACTCAGGAAAGAAAGCGAATCAAGATATTCTTTTGTGTCCTTATCTTCGGCTTTTTCCCGCAAAGTTTTCAGTATATCCCCCAGATTTTCTTCATTTTTGTGGACATTGCTGAGCAATTTCAGAAAAAAATCCTTCGGTTCTTTATAAGTCATATCTTATCTCCTGAATGATTGTTCTGTTCGGTTCAGGAAAGTTAAACCTAAATTCCGCAGTTGGATGCGGCGTATTAGCGCAACCT
>CAYLVN010000324.1:248-4375 GCA_964387115.1 uncultured Fibrobacter sp. | reverse complement strand
GCCGTCAATTTCGGCAAACGATCCCTGACAGCCAGCTTCGACACAGTCATCACCATATCCAACACCGGCAACGCGCTGGTGACCATTACCGATACCAATACCACCAGCGCGGCTTTCCGCATAATTTCCTATCCGGCAACCATTGCCGCGGGAGAAAACGAGGATATAACAATTCGTTTTAAATCCCCGGTTGTCAATGGCGGAGATTTTCTGGACGCCGCGGTAAGTCTGGCTTATACTGACGGTTCTACGAGTTCATCCGTTTCAGTAACTGTTTCCGCAAAGGCTGCCGCCAGGCCCTACTGCGATTCTTTACATCTCACACCAGCCTCGGCTCTGTGGGACACCTCCGGCCATATAGCATTTCAAGCCTTTGCCGATGATTCCGATGATGCGGGCACAGGTGCGCGCATCGTAAAGTATCTCTGGTCCTCCTCTGTTGACGGGGCGTTGAGCTCCACTGCCGGAAGCTTTACACTTAAACCATCTGCGCTTTCTATAGGCGATCATTCCATTTCGTGCCGGGTCATAGACAATGAAGGAGACACCTCCAGTGCCGCGGCAGCATCTCTTACCATCAACAACCGGCTGCCTCATGCCAGAGTCCTGTCTATCAGACCTGAGGGACTGATTCTCAAAGGAAGTGGCGATGTGATATTCACCGGTGAAGGGTGGGACATGGACCAGTTTGCCGATAACGACAAGGACAGCCTGAAGAGCTTCCAGTGGTACTCGACTATTCAGGGGCTTTTGGGATCGGGCAAAACACTCACGATCAATTCATCGGAATTGGAACTTGGGAACCACGGTTTTTACATAAAAGCGGTTGACAATGAGAATGCGACTGCCTGCTCCGACACTCTTCTTGTGCCGGTACAGGCCGGTATCGGGCGGGCGCTTATCGTAGCCGGAACGGCATTTGACGATCATACCTATTTCACTAAAAACATCGCGCCCAACTGCAACTGGGCCTACCAGAAACTTCTTGATCGCGGTTTCAGCAATGAACAGATTCATTACATGAATCCTGTAGGCTGGCAGAGCCTGAAAGACCCTTTTACCGACTCGAAAATCGTTGACAACACGACAGTGACTCTCGATGCCTTGCGTAAATTCATACTGGGCAATGAAGTGAAAAATGATGTGAAAAACTCGGTTCCGTTGATCGTATATCTGCTGGGACACGGATCCTCAGCTCTCAACAACGGAAGGTTTTATCTCAACAAAACAGAGTACCTGACTCCCGATACCCTTGCCGAATGGCTTGACAGCTACGGTGATCTGCCATCAAGCGCGCAGGTTATACTTATTCTGGATTTCTGCTACAGCGGCAGTTTTCAGTCGAAGCTGCGCACTTCCGTTGAGCAGAACCGTGTGGTAATCACCTCTTCCGATGCCGCCAATGCAGCTTATTTTAATATGGGAAAGTGCTTTTCGTGGAACATCTGGAACGATGTTTACAGGGGAAAAGATCTTGCCGAAGCATTCAGGGATGCTCTTAACTGGTCGGACGCAAGCGCGCCCGGTGCCAATAAGGCCAACCCGCAGATAAACTGTGATAATAACAGCATATACAGCACAAATAGCGATTTTAATATTGCAAAGACAACCTTTATCGGCGGAAGCCAGCAGCTTCAGACCATGACATCGATTATCGATTCTACAAATGCAACTGCACCTGCCGACGGAATAACCATAACGGCACATGTAAAGGGCGTATTCGACAAAGTATGGTGCCGGCTCTACGGTCCCGATATTGATCCGGCCCAGTCACAAGCACCTCCCGCGGTCAGACTGGAACAGGTAAACGACAGCACCTGGCGTGGTGTCTACACCGGGAATCGAAAAAAGGGAGATTACCTTATCGTTACCGAGGGAACCGATGGCGACGGGAAATTTATCATGGGTGTGTATTGCGAAATAACAAACGAGTTTGCCGTTTCAGCAAAACCATTGACAGAACAAAAAATACCGAAATCAGTTTTCCTGGGCGCTGTCCACCCCAACCCGATAATCGGCTCAGCAGTAATTTCATACGGCTTGCCACGTGATATGAATGTCAATATCTGGATTTATGACCTCCGTGGAAGACGGGTCGCTACGCTGGTCAACGCGCAAAGAAAGGCCGGTTATTATCAGGTCAGATGGAATCTTGGCGGAGCAGACGGGCACCGTGTGGGGGCGGGGCATTATATTTGCAGGCTGGTTGCCGGTAAAAAAGTGGTTAATGGACGACTGCTTGTGAGTCAATAAAATCCCGAACCGGAAAAATTATTAATTTGTGGAGGACAAGTAACTAAATGAGCATTTTATCAAAATTTTCAGAATCTTTATCACGCCGGTTATCGCTTAAGACATGGCGATTGATTTATCCGGGTCTATTTGCCGTTGTTCCGTTATTGTATGGTTCTGTTGATGGAGGGCAGACTGTCGCGGTGTTACCGTTTAAAGGCGCCGATACAACTTCGGAGAATGTGTCAAGAGGCTTGAGGGTCGCGGAGCATATAAGCTCCTTTATCGGCAAGTCGGGAATGGTTCAGCTTGTCGAGCGTATCCAGCTTGAGAAGATGGCTGGTGAAATCGCACTTCATCAGACAGGACTGGTAAACGAAGAGAATATCATCGATGCCGGAAAAGTCGCGGGTGCCGATTACATAGTGATTGGAAGTCATGATATCGTGCAGAAAAATATCAAGGTAAACGCCCGTATCGTAGAGGTGAAAAGCGGTCTTGTGAAGGGTTCCGCTATCGAGGAGGGCTCTAAAGAATCAGATGTACTTGACCGGGTAAGCATCCAGCTGCTCTCCATTCTTGGAGTGAAGACAACTCCCAATTCATCATATAAAGTAAGACGGGCTCTGGGATGGTCGGGCGTGGTCGTTGGACTTGCTGCTGCCGGAACGGCGGTATGGAATCATTTTACCTACATTGGCGCAGACAGAGACTATCGGACCCGATATGATCTTTCAGCCGGGGAGTACAAGGATCTGCGTTCAAAAGCGCAATTTCATATGAATTCCCGATATTACACAGGCGGCGCGTCTGTAGCGCTTGCAGCTACAGGCATCATTCTGCTTGCGGTAAACAGATCGCAGTGGGTATTTACTCAAGAAGAAACGCAAAAAGCGGAAAAAACACTGGATTTCGATATCAATCCTGGCAGTGTAAAGCTGATTTTCAATTTCTGATGACAACAAAAAACTACAGGGTGCTTTCATGAATAGATATTCATTGCATGTCGGGTTACTTTCCTTGGTGTTTCCTTTTCTGCTGTGCATGGAGTACAGCGGTACTAATCCATTTGATCCCTATTGCAACAACGGTGAAGATCCGTTCAAGTTGATTGCGGTTGGAGATACCGGAGCAATCAGGCTTTCGTGGAACCGCATGAGCCTTACGGGTGTAGAAAAGTATCTCATTTACAGATCTACCGATTCGACTGCAGAGATGGAGGTTATCAAGGAGATCTCTGACACTGAAGCCGGATCGTACACCGATAAAAATGTCACTCCTGGTATCCGTTATCATTATCGCGTTTCGGTTATTGCTTCGGGGAGGGAATCGGGCAGATCTTTTATGGTCAATAACAAACCGGTTGCCTCGAGCAGCCCCGAGCTGAATATCAAGTCAGGAGACAAAGAGGCCGATACGCTTGATTTCGGCAGCAATCTTTCTTCACTGCAGTTACTTGTGGCAAACGCCGGCACGGCCTCTCTGAAAATTGACAATATACAATCATCTGAGAAGTGGATCACATGGAGTGAGCCTGACACAACGGTTATAACGCCCGGTCAGGAGACAATCTTTACCGTTAGAATTTTGCGTGATTCACTGACAGCCCGTGACTCCGCTTATTTTGGAGCCCTTGCCGTCACATCAAACGGTGGTTCCAGAAATCTGGTTATCAGGGTGGTGGAGAAGAAAAATATCGCTTTACTTTCAGTTGCGACCGATACCCTCAGGTTCGATTCGACAAAGGCCATGCTGCAGTTAAAAATTCGCAACGAAGGCAACGCGGCGATGAAAACTTGCAGTTTGTCAACTGCTCAGCAATGGGTCGGGATCACTCCTGCAGCAATTGCCGATCTGGCAGCAGGGCAGGAATACCAGTTTGAAATAACCGTTTT
>CAYLVN010000324.1:0-212 GCA_964387115.1 uncultured Fibrobacter sp. | reverse complement strand
GCGGAAACGGTTTTGTCACGGTTACGGCAATAAAGCTTGCCTCAACCACGCCTGTTATATCTGTGAACGATGATACACTTGATTTCGGTGACAAAAGAAACAGTATGCTTCAGTTGATATCCAATATCGGGACAGGCACACTGAGCTGGCAGGTAACCACACCCGCCGAAAAATGGCTCAGCATAGCCAAGCCCCGGTCAGGAACCCTGAAA
>CAYLVN010000323.1:0-4379 GCA_964387115.1 uncultured Fibrobacter sp. | reverse complement strand
TGTTTGAATCGATCCGAAATCTTCCTGATGAAAACCGGAAACTCTGGGTTGCTCAAGTAGAAGAAAAGATCATTGCCGGAATACTGTGTTTTTACTGGAACAGCCACGCTGTTGTATGGCATGGTGCCGGACTGGAGGAATACTTTAAATACCGGGCAAGTAACCTCCTTTATGATCATGCGATCAGGCAGGCGTGTCTGGAGAAACTGAGGTGGCTGGACTGTAACCCGAGCGGCGGAATTTCCGGTGTAGCTGATTTTAAAGATTCTCTGGGTGCAATAAGGCTTAGAAGCAGGATTATCAACCGGATGTCATGGATCAGAAGGTTAAGAAAAGTCACAAGTCACAAGTTGCAAGTAAAGAGTAAGAGTTAAGAAACAAGAGTTTTAGTAATTTCATCTCACATAATCATAGATCAGAAATTATAACGTAAAGGACGCAAAGTGGTAAACGCTTCGCGTTTAGAAGGAACCCGATTCCATTGATTTGTGGGTATTATATTCTTCCATCCTGTAAATGCTTAGTGTTTATTCCTTTTCATCTTTGCGTCTTCCCTTTGCGTCCTCTGGGGCCTTTGCGTTTTATTTCCGCATCTTGATTTTTACTCATGTATGTGCTAAAAAGATTCATTATCAATCCCGATTTAAATCCTTCTCTCATACTCAAAGATAAGAATTTAAAAAAGCAGAGGGCGCAAAGAGCGCAAAGGGGGGGACGCTTTGCGTTTAGGAGAATCCCGATTTCATCGATTAGTGAATAATGTGACTTCTTATCCTGTAAACACGCAGTGTTTACCTTTTGCGGGCTTTGGTCAGAAAATAATTTTTTCTTGTCAGTCCCCGAACGCCCCTAAAGAATCGAGTGAATCAAATGTAAAGGAAAGGAGCGAATCCGGAATCTTTGCCCCGGCAAGGTCTATATAATCCGAGAAGATATCATCTACATTTGTGTTTCCAAATGACCTGAATGCTGCAAGGAAGTCCTGACGGTTGAATGCTGATTTATTGAATTTCTTAGTCAGATAAACGGTGACATCGTTTATTGAGTACTTGTTTCCGGATGCCTGCCGGACTCTCAGGTCAAGAAGCATCACGACCTGTGATCCTTTATTATAAACAAGTGGATAAACACCCTGAGGGAACATATTCTCCCTCAGCCACTGATCGGAAAGGGCGAGGTTGAATCTGGATGAATCTGTGTAAGCGAAACGCGCAGTCAGTCTGCCTCTGAGAGATCCTTTATTGTAAAGATTAAGTCTGGTGGCAAGAACCGCTCCCAGATAATTGGTTGTAGCCTCTTTCCACCAGGGATCATCATACTCTCCACATCGGATCCCGATAAAATTATGCAGAGCCTCATGGGCCAGGACCTCATGGAACTGGTAGTTTGTGTCAAGACTGGGCCGCAGAAGAGAAAACCCGTAAGTAGCTTCCAGACCACCTCCGATTACTTGAAACGCAACTGTGTAATTCTCCGGGAAGCTGCCGTAAGCAGCCGCAATTTCATCGAGGATAAGAGAAAAGTTTCTGGAAACAGTTTGCATCACCCCCGGTTCATAACTCTCTTCCCGGAGATTCAGGAAAGTAAAGTCTGTTCCGCCGCCTGTTCCCTGTGCGATTACGGGGTCTCCTGAGAAGATCTGGAGAAAAAGCAGCTCGTATAAATTGCTGCATCTGAATGATTCTTTGGGAATGCCGTACACTTTTACCCCGGTTTTGAAATCTATCTCTAAATCAAGGCTCTTACGCCACATCTGTGCGATAGAACCCTCGATAAAGGGGATGATAAAGCATGATGCTCCGGTGATTGAGAGCCGTGAAGTGCTCAGGGCTACAGGGGGAAGAAGGTTCAATGTTGTATCTGAAAACGCCTCAGGATTGATTCTCCAGCGGATTGTCACCGGAAATTTGACATCCGAGGAAAAACCTATAACCTGATTGTAAATCGGACCGATCTTCTCCAGCATCAACAGAGTATCTGCCGGAGCTCCATCGCAGTCAAAAACCTGCAGGTCACGGACAATCTCAGCAGAAAAGGAGTCAAGCGGATTATCGAAAAAATGAAAGGGCAGGACAAACCGCCCGGATTGACTGGCAACGAGAGAAATGGAGAGCGAGTCGGGATGGAGCGCAGGTAAACTGAATATGTAGGAATAGGACGGGTGCCCGGAATTGTGATCGGTGGGCAGCTGGGAGCAGGAGACAAGAATTACTGAAAGCAATGCAGGCAGGAACAGGTTTTTCATTTGTGTTTCTTTGTTTGTGTTTGAATAATAAAGAATATAGTATTATAAAATTAAAGGATGCGAGTAAAGCTGGCGGGGGGGGAGTATGGTGAAATAAACGATGAGCTTATAGCCTCTGTTGGCCCTGTAAATTTACACACATGCAGGTTCTGCTTTTAATTGACTTTCTTATTTGCTGGTTGCTTTTTAACTGTCTTTATAATCTTCGGTGAACTTTTCACATTACTATTTTTTGCCCTCTGAAGTATTGAATTTTAGAGGGTTTTGATATTAAAAGCTGGTCAGGAGGGATTTGAATGAGACGGTTAATAAATCACTTAGTTTTTTTCACAGGGGCTTGAAAACCTATCTTTCTCTCAGGCTTAACCGGTATCCCGGGGTCAATGAGGCTTTTTATTGCCTCAAATACAATTTTGAACTGATGATCGTATTTTTTCTCTATTGCTTCAATTTTCCGGCGTAATTCTTCATGGGTAGAGAGTAGTTGCCTGAGTTTTGCGAATGTCCTCATTATCTGTATGTTGACCTGTATGGCTTTTTGTGAATTCAATACGCTGGATAACATGGCGATACCCAGTTCGGTAAAAGCATACGGCATTTTTCTTGTACCACCCCAATTTGATGTCACAAATTGTGATATCAAGAGCTCAAGCTCTCCAGGGGTCAACTGAAACATGAAGTCTTCTGGAAATCGATCAATATTCCTCTTCACTGCCTGGTTCAGAGCCCTTGTCTCGACCTCGTATAAGACAGCAAGATCTTTATCGAGCATCACCTTTCTTCCACGCAGAAAGAGAATCTTACTCTCAATTCGTTCCTGCAAAACGATCTCCGGCATAATGATTACCTTTCCTATGAAAATGAGCTAAACGTTAAATAAAATCATTGCATAGGGAGATAAATTCGTTAAACGCATGTAGTAAAAAGTACCGACAGTTATTTTAAAGTGTAGTGCTAAAAGAGAATATAAAATTTACTGTGATTTATAGTGCTGTAAATTGATATCTTTTATTGAGCAGTTTTACTACCACTGGTTTAACTCTCGGGCTTCGGTTAATGGCGCTTAAAATGCTTTGTTTTAAATCATCACTGAAATCACTATTAAAAGCCTTTATGGAAATGCCATTTTTTTCATCAATTCTACTTACAAGACTTGATGTAATGATATGTTCTGCCTGATTGCAATCTATAACACAAGGTTTTGAAAGACATCTAAAAGATGTGGGGTCGACAGGTATTAGAGAATCTTAACATCGGCTACAACCTGCATAGCTATAAAATCTTTCCAGAGATTGCATTTGTGAAGTAACAATACAAACAACTACCGAGGTCCCATCATCAAGTGATATGACTACGTAATAATGTGCGGGTGAATTCGGGGGATGTTTAGTATCTTTGAAGTGGCAAAGGTTAAGCCGGAATTTCGTTTTGCTAAAATGCCTGCAACACACGGTATCGGCATTTTCATTTTTAATCGAAGCCACCAAAATAAATTTGCCTGGATTCGATAATACGATCCTCAGGAATGCCGATTGGATCATTTCTTGTGTAGAAAACAAGTCATGGGTAGGGATATGCTCATGGTTTGTAGAGCCAGAAGCAAATTTGCTTTCGTATTTTTTCCACTCGGGATAAGAATGAACCAGTTCTACCAGATCATTACTTGATTTCCTGGAAAACTTTTCAATAATCTCATCTGAAACCCATTTGTCGGTTTCAGGCGGGAAACCCTGAGAGAATGATAATGGACATTGCTGGATGGAAAACCCCTATGCTTTCTACTTACCGGCACAAGGATTCTTTTAAGAGCGCTCAATCAATTCAGTTTCATGCCCCTTCAGTAGAAAAACTCTCGCTTGTTGCTTGTTCACTTTAGAATTTTAGTCCATAATAAAGGGTTGATTACAAGTGAACGACTACAAAACTACTACAAAGTTACTACATTTTTCTAAAACTACTACAAAGTTACTACATTTTGAGGGTAATTGAGAGTAGTTCAGGGGAGATAATTCACAGGGAATGAAAATAAAAAACCCCCCAAATCTGCTTAATTTCGCTAATTTGAGGGGTTATATCTAAGCTGGTCAGGAGGGACTTGAACCCCCGACCCGGTGGTTAACAGCCACCTGCTCTG
>CAYLVN010000322.1:0-4389 GCA_964387115.1 uncultured Fibrobacter sp. | reverse complement strand
CAGTATTATGCAGAAGAGTTGTCGCCGCGTTCTCTTGATGTAATGAAAAAAATTTTTCTGCACCCCGGTGTCAGAAAACGTCACTTTGCAGCAGACAGTCTCGAGGATCTGATCATGATCAGAAATGAAGATCCTGATCTCAGGGCTTTGCGTTTTCAAAACTGGGCCGTTTCTCTTTCAAAAGAAGCATTGCAGAAAGCAGCCGCAAAAGCCGGTATTCGCCTCAAAGACATAGATGCAGTTATCACTAATACATGTACCGGGTATCTGTGTCCAGGCATTACATCTTACCTTAATGAGCTGCTCGATATGTCTGATTCTGTCCGGGTGTATGATCTTGCCGGCGGGGGTTGTGGAGGAGCCATTCCAAATCTCCAGCTTGCAAAGGCACTGGTTGAGAGCGAAAAGATGATTGTAGCTGGTATTGCGGTTGAAATCTGCAGCGCAACTTTTCAGATGGGAAATGATATCAGCCTTATTGTCTCAAACGGGATATTTGGTGATGGAGCAGCGGCTTTTATCCTTTCACCTGAAAAAACCGGATTCAAGGTTCTGAATTCAGTATCCTCTGTCTATCCGGAATACCGTGAGACTGTGCGATTTACCCATAAACAAGGTCAACTGCATAACAAACTCAGTCCCAGGTTGCCTGAAATTATCGGTAGTATAATTTCACCTTTTACTGAGAGGCTTTTATCAGGGATTAATATCCGTGATATAAAAAACTGGGCTTTTCATCCGGGTGGTGAAAAGATACTGGATGCCGCGCAGTCCTCACTATCTTTAAGTGATGATAAAATAAAGATTTCCAGAGATATCCTTGAGGAATACGGGAACATGTCTTCGCCTTCGGTAATGTTTGCGGTGGAAAATTTCATAAATAAAGGAGTACCCGGGGAAAAGACGTGTGTTCTGGGGTTTGGTGCCGGATTGACAGTTCATGGCTGCATTCTTGAAGCTGTATAGATTCTGTGCACATTGCAAAGAAGAGGCAAAATGCTGCATCATTTAAATCACCAGTGGTCCTCAAGATCGATTCAGCAGGAGATAATGGATTCAGAGCAAATTGATCTGCACAGATTAAATCACACATTCGATCACCTGAAAATTATCAACAATTATCTATCAGGCATCAGAAAGCTTCTTCTCAACACAATTCTAAAGGATGTTTCTCAAACCGGACAAAAGAGATTTACAGTTCTTGAACTGGGCTGCGGAGGAGGAGATATCGCTAAATGGCTCAGCCGTACGTGCCTTAAATACAATCTTGAATGCATTATAACCTGCATAGATAACAATGAAAACGCCATTGCTTATGCAGAAAAAGAATGCTCGGGTTATGAAAATATTAACATAAAGGAGAATGATGCGTTTAGAGCGTTAGAAGAGTTTAAAACGGATTATATTTTCGCCAATCACTTTCTTCACCATCTACCTGATTTCAGAATCGGGCATCTGCTTTCTTTGATGGCAAACTGTGCCGGAAAAGGATTTTTGATCAATGATCTCTGCAGATCGCCAGTTTCGTTAATAGCATTTTCGATTATCGGTATATTATTCAGGAAAAGTTATGCTGCGGCCGATGGCAAACTCTCGATTCGTAAAGGGTTTACGGAGAAAGAACTGAACACTTTAAGTTCTTTTTTGAAATTTAGAGGAGTTGTAACGGTCCGCAGGAATCTTCTGGGACATTTGAGTTTATGGTTCAGATCCACGTCTTCTGAAGAGTAATATAAATGATCAGTGGAAACCCGCACATTCCCTTTCAGGCATCAATTCGTCCGGAAAATCTTTATATCTGGCGCGGACCGTCGTTACTGATTACAGATCCTAATGGAGTGGTCACCGGAAAAGGTTTAAGCGGCTTCTTTTTCCGGGGTACAAGGTTTCTCCGCACATTGAATTTCAGGATAAATGGCATTCACCCTTACTTCTGTTCGTGTTTCGTAAATTTTCCCGACTCGATGGATTTTGCATATATCTATCCTGAAGTCAAAAAGGGTGGAACCGGTGGAAGCGGTTCCGGGATGATAGAGAGAAGTGACGGGATTCTGGAGCGAAACATCGGGATAAGGAAGAAGTACATTGTCAGGTCATCATTTTTTGAATGCCGGCTTGAGATTGTAAACTGCTGGGAAGAAGAGGTCCATTTTACACTTGAGTGGGATTTTGATGCTGATTTTGCCACGATAGATAAGGCTGTATCGGGTGAAAAGGAGCTGCGTAGTAGCGCAGAAACTGTTATTTCCAGAGAATCGATCAATATCAAAAGTAGAAGCCCTTTTCAAGGAATGAGCTCTGAGATCCGGGTGACGGGTGATGGCTTCTGGCAATCAGGAAGAGAAAAACTCAAAGCTGATTTTGTTTTAGGCAGGCAGGAAAAGATCACTACTGGAATATCAGTTACAGCAGTAGATCATGATGATCCTGTCAGTTTGTCAGGTTCAAAAGAAAGAGAACAGGTTCTGCATAACTGGCTTTCAGGGTTATGCAGAATAGAAACACCTCAGAGTTGTTTCGGGGAAGTAGTTAATCACTCGGTGAGTACTGTCGGATATGCGTCTCTGCTTGATGGAACAAGGGAGGAGTGGCTCTCCCCTGCCGCAGGATATCCTCTTTATCCTTATCTGTTTGCAAGGGATGCGCTTACCTCGGCATGGATGATATCCATGTTTGATGAGGGGCAGATGGCGTTTAATACACTCTCTGCAATTGCCAGGCTCCAGGGAAAAGTCGATGATCCGGAACGGGATGAACAGCCGGGAAGAATCATTCAGCAGGCAAGGAAAAATACGTTCTCAAGGCTTGGAGAAGATCCTTTTGGCCGATACTACGGCGACTTTTCGTCACCTTTCATGTATATCGTAGCATTCGCTTTTGCGCATGCATGGTCAGGAGACAGTGCACAGGTTAAAAAAATCTGGCCGGTTTGCAGACGAGTACTTGACTGGGCAGAAAGACTCGGGGACCGGGACGGCGACGGTTATCTTGAGTATTTGACATTGTCCAGATCCGGTCCAAGAAATCAGGCCTGGAAAGACTCAGAAAACGCTATTGTTGACGAAAATGGAAAACTGGTTGACCCGCCTGTTACCACCAGTGAAACTCAAGGGTATTACTATGCCTCACTCCAGGCAGGAGCTTTCTTTTCGCTCATTACCGGTAATCACAGAGAAAAGCAGCAATGCTGAAAAAAGCCTTCAATCGTGACTTCTGGGTTGAAAGTGAAGGGTATATCGCTCTGGGACTGGATTCAAAAAAGAAACAGATAAAGAGCCGTACATCAAATATGGGACATTGTCTTGCAACCGGTATCATAGATTCGGAAAAGGTTCCGTCTGTTGTAAAAACTCTTTTTTCTTCTGATATGTATAGCGGCTGGTGTGTAAGGACACTTTCATCGTCACACCCTGCATATAATCCGCTCGACTATCACCTTGGATCAATATGGCCTGTGGAAAACGCTTCGATTGCATTTGGTCTGAGAAGATACGGGTTTGATCAGGAAGCACTGAAACTGATCAAGTCAAATTTTGAACTGGCCTTGCACTGGAAGAACAACTGGGTCCCAGAGTGTGCAGGAGGTTACGATCGCTCTCAACAGTTGCATCCTGGTGCATTCCCCAAGGCCAATGTGCCTCAGACCTGGAATGCAGCAGCTTTCGGCTTATTTACAAATGTACTCCTTGGTTTCCAGCCTTTTGCCCCGCTCAACACACTCTTTATAGATCCTGTTCTTCCTGAATGGCTTCCGGAGCTGAATCTGCACTCTCTCCGGTTTAATGGTTCTGTTTTTGACCTGCATGTTTATAGAATCGGTTCCGGAAAGACAAAGTTCAAAGTACTTAACAAAAAGGGCAGATTTTTTCTGATCCGGCAGCAGCCTTATAACTCCCTCTCCGTCAATCTCTGGAGCAGACTGCTCCTGGCTGCTGGAATAACCAGTTAAAGGATAGGAACATGAGAAAACAGGAAAATGTAATAATAACAGGTGCTTCGGCCGGTGTAGGAAGAGCAGTAGCGAATCTTTTTGCCTCAAAGGGAGCCACAGTAGGGCTTATCGCCAGAAACCTGAAAAGACTCGAGAGTGCTGCGGATGAAGTCAAACAGTCTGGCGGCAGAGCGCTTGTATTACCCGCGGATGTATCCAATGCTGTGCAGGTTGAGAGCGCGGCTGAAAGGTTTGTAAGAGAGTTTGGTTCAATAGATATATGGGTGAACTGTGCCATGGTCACAATTTACGGGGAAATTAATACAATAGAGCCCGATGAGTTCCGACGAGTTACAGAAGTAACATATCTGGGCTATGTCTACGGGACACAATCCGCTCTGAAAAGGATGATTCCACAGAGCAGCGGTACCATTGTTCAGGTGGGAAGCATACTGGCT
>CAYLVN010000321.1:1987-4397 GCA_964387115.1 uncultured Fibrobacter sp. | reverse complement strand
GTGATGGCTCCCTGTTTAAAAGACGCACGTCACTTCTGTCACTGTCTGCCGTAAAAACCACAAACTGACGACGATATGGACCACCCTTGTCTGTTCTGGTAGTTTCCATATTGGCCAGATTGGAGGATATTGCATTCTGCCTTATCCTCTGTGCACGCATCCCTGATGCGCTGATTTCAAAACCCGAAAAAATTCCAGCTAACGGCATGGTTCACCTCTGGTCTCTTTACTGTTGTAACGGTTTAGCCTGTATCGCGGCATTCAACTTCTTGAAAATTCCCTGCCCGAATCGCACCGCATAATTGTACATTATCTGCGTCTCTGCCAGCTTTGACATCTCCATGTCGATATCCACATTGTTCACACCGCTGGGAAGAGTCGGATCGTAGGGGTGGTATGCTTGAGCATTAACAGATGATAAATTTCTTCTTCCCATGTCCAGGTGCTTCTCATCGGTGCGGGAACCCTTAAGCCTGGTTCTGTCCAGCGCACTGCGCAACTCCTCCTCAAAGGCCACCTCTACACGACGAAAACCCGGAGTGTTTACATTTGCTATGTTGTTGGCAATGACTCTCCCCCGCAACATGGCAGCATCCATGGTTTTCTGCACAAGAGGAAGATTGGTCGATCTGGATAACATCTCACCTAACATTTTAGTCCCTTTAAAAGTGAGAACCTGTTTTTCGCTTAAGAATCAAAGCAAGCCCTATGCCAAGAAAAGGAAACACACACTAACTGCCCACACAGCTACGCTATCAATGTAACTCGCTGATTTTGCCATAGTTACTCTCTACCTTCCCGTAAATTGACAATTTTTCTTTGAGATCAACTAAAGTAACCGGCAAAACATGCCGATATAATGAGGAATTTTTTGCCTGCCTGGTGGGTAAAATTTTCCCTGCAAGTGCAAAATGACTGCAACAGTGAAGCATCTCGACATCGGGGTCACAATCTGTATCGAACCTGAATGCAGGCTTTACGTATGAAGTAACTCGTAACGGGCAAAATCACATCCTGGTCCCCTCAACCATCCTGTGGTCCCCTGGAAGGCTGTCTTCAGAATCATATACGGGTATCAGGGCATCTATTCCCATCTGGCAGAGAAGGTCAAGCATCTCGGGTTTGGGCTCAATAAGACACAGGTCTCCGTTTCTATCCCTGACAAGCTTGATGCAGCTTACTAATACCGCAATTGCACCGCTGTAAAGGTAGGATGCATCGCTGAAATTCACAGCTATGAATTTTTCACCCTGGGAAAGATACCCGTCTATAAGCTGCTTAAGCTCTGTTATCTCAGAAATAATGAGCTTATCACTTATCTTTAATACCCTGTAAATTCCACTGGGATAGACTTCTATGCGCATGAAATTTCTGCCTTCTGCGGGATATCTGTAGATACGAGTTATTCAACAGGCTTCACTGAATATCTGAATTATACCCCGAAAAGCCCTGTCTGTGCAAGGACTCAAAACAGGTTTCTGCAAGCCCTCTGAGACGGGGAAACTCCGGAAGAGTGCCCAGAACCCCGCACAGCCGCTCCAGAGCAACAGGGATAAATTCCCGGTACCACTCCTTGCCCCTGTGAAGAGAAAGGTTACCGTAGGCCCCCAGGGCCTGCATGAGACGCTGTGCGGCGCAGATGTAAAAGGCACGTTTATCATCTGTATTTCCGGTCAAACCGGAATAATATGAGTAAAGCTCATCTGCGAGTTCATCAAGAAAATTGACATAAGGATCAAAAAGCAGTGATGCAGTGTCATATTGGGGCGGCCCGAGCCTTGCACCCTGGTAATCAACAAACCGGATCCGTCTCTCGAAAATCATCACATTTTCCGATTGAAAATCGCGGTGAATGCAACAGCCGGGAAGCCTTGATGCCTCCTCTGCAAGAGCGCGCCGCTCCCTCTCCCAGTCATCGTCCAGAAACCTTTCACAGGCACAGAAATCAGTCACACAGAACCGGGCAAAATAACTGCTCTCCCAGAGAAACGTCTCCAGATCCATTTTCCTGGACTTGATTGCAGGGCTCCCGGAAACATCCATCTTCTGCCACTTGTAGAGTGAGCGAAGAACTTCACGGTATGCCGAGACAACCTCCTGCTTGCGACTGGAGTTCTCATGACAGAACCTCTTCAGTGTCATGCTCCCCAGATCCTCTTCCAGAATCAGCCCGTGCAGCTCATCACTGTTATAAATTGCGGGAAGAAAATCTATCTGCTCCGAAAGATCGCTTTGAATCTCTATAAACCTGCTCCAGTCCTCATCCCGGCTGTCCCACACAACCAGTATGCGGGAAAGTCCCTCACCGGCTACCCGAACGAAATAACGCTGTGATCCCGCTCTGCCTGCCAGTTCAACTTTATACATCTCAGGAGAAAACCCGCTCAGGGCACTCCTGAGAAAGTCAATC